>DASSOZ010000094.1:0-7209 GCA_035700105.1 Acidimicrobiales bacterium | reverse complement strand
CGTGCCGGCGCTGCTCGTGGTGCCTCGCCGGCGACTCGCCCCTGTGCGACTCGTTCCAGATCGTCGGTGAGCACCGGTGGGGCGCGCACGGCTCGTACGTCGTCGTGCCGGCCGAGAACGTCGTGCCCAAGCCGCCGGGTCGCTCGTGGGACGACGCCGCCGCGTACGGCCTCGCCGGTGTCACGGCGTGGCGGATGCTGCAGCGCGCCCGGCTGAAGGCGGGGGAGACGCTGCTCGTGGTGGGTGTCGGCGGGGGCGTGTCGGCGATGGGTCTCGTGCTCGGCGTCGCCATGGGCGCGCGCGTGTTCGTCACGTCACGCGACGCCACCAAGCGCGACGCTGCGATCGCGATGGGTGCCGAGGCGGCGTTCGACTCCGACAGCGCCGAGCCGTGGCCGGTCAAGGCCGACGTCGTGTTCGAGAACGTCGGCCCGGCGACGTGGGAGCGCTCGGTCCGGGCGCTCCGGAAGGGGGGACGGCTCGTGACGTGCGGGGGGACGTCGGGACCGAAGGTCGAGGTGTCGCTACCCCGGTTGTTCTTCGGTCAGTTCGAGATCATCGGCTCGACGATGGGCTCCTACCGCGAGTTCGACGAGGTCACCGGGCTGGTCGAGCGCGGTCTACCGGTCCCGGTCGACGCCGTCGTCGAGGGCCTCGACGCGTATCCCGAGGCCCTCGAGCGGCTCCGCGCCGGCGTCCAGCTCGGCAAGGTGGTCGTCCGGCACTGACCGACCCCCGCCGGGTTTGTGTCAGTTCGGCGGAACGAGCGTCGCCGAACTGACACAAACGGGCGAAGTGGGGGTCAGGCCGTGACGACGAGCTCCGACGTCATCGACGAGTGGATGTTGCAGTGGAACTTGTACGTCCCGGGGGTCGACGGAGCGGTGAACGACGCCTCACTTCCGGCGCTCACGTCCTTCGTGTCGAACGAGCCGTCGTCGGCCGTCACGGTGTGCGTGGCCGAGTCGTCGTTGCGGACCTCGACCTTCGAGCCCGCCTTGACCGACTCCGGCGGCGTGAACGTGAAGCTCTTGATCTCGATGTAGGCCTCGTCGGACTCGGCCTTGGCCGCCGTCGTGGCGGTCACGGACCCCGACCCGGAGCCCGATCCCGAGCCCGACGCCGCCGTCGAGTCGTCGTCGTCACCGCACGCCGCGGCGAGCACGACGAGCACCATCATCAGTCCCACGAGGATCCACAGCCGGTTCCGATTGCGCATGTCGAGAGCTACGTACGGGGCCCCCGCGGGGTTCACCGGATCCGCGCCGCCAACCCGTAACCTGCGGTGCGGTGCACCCGTACGCCTCCGAGCCGTTCACCGACGACGAAGCGTCGATCCTGCGGCGGTACTTCACCAACCTCGACCGCCCGGTCTTCGCACTGGTGAACCTGCCGGAGGTCGTCAAGGGCGCCCTCTTCGCGCGCTACTCCCGTAGTCCGAAATCCCTGCGGCGGCTGTTCCTCGACGAGTTCGTGGGCGAGCTCGACGTCACCGGCGACGCCACCATCGACGCGACGGTCGGCCTCGAGCGGGCCGAGCAGCTGTACGACCGCGTCTTCCTCGAGTACGGCGACGACTCCGTCGCCCAGTTGGGCGGCGTGCACCTGGCGTGCGAGCAGGCGTCGAACGTCCTCACCAAGGTGCTCGAGTGGGGCCGGTTGATGTCGTACCTCGAGCAGTCGACCCGCTACATCGCCTACGACCAGCGCCTCGGCGGTCACTACCGCTACTACCGCGACCCCGATGTCCTGCGGTCACCGCTCGGCACCCGCTACGTGGGCGACATGGACCGGCTGTTCGACACGTACGCCGAACTCGTCCCGGCGATGGTCGAGTGGTTCCGCGACCGCTACCCCAAGGACCCCGACGACAGCGACTTCGTCTACCGCCAGTCGATCAGGGCGAAGGCGTTCGACGCGGTGCGCGGGATCCTGCCGGCGGCGTCGCTCAGCAACGTCGGCATCTACGGCACCGGCCAGGGTTACGAGGCGCTGCTGCTGCGCATGCGCACCCACCCGCTGCCCGAGGCGCGCCGTTACGCGGCGATGATGCTCGACGAGCTGCGCAAGGTCATCCCGTCGTTCCTCAAGCGCGTCGACCGCGAGGACCGGGGCGGCGCGTGGTCGGCGTACCTCGAGGACACGCGCTCGGCGATGGAGGAGGTCGCCGCCAAGCTCTTTGCCGGCGACGAGCCCGAGCCGCGCCCCGCGGTCACGCTCGTCGACTTCGACCCCGACGGCGAGGAGAAGCTGCTGGCGGCGATGCTGTACCCGTACGTCTCGCTGCCCGAGGACCAGATCGCGGCCCGGGTGCGGCGCCTGTCGGCCGACGAGCGCGTCGCCGTCGTGCGGGCGTACGTGGGGGAGCGGGACAACCGTCGTCACAAGCCGGGCCGGGCGCTCGAGCGGCTGGGCTACCGGTTCGACGTGCTGTCGGACTACGGCGCGTTCCGCGACCTGCAGCGCCACCGCATGCTGACGATCGAGTGGCAGCAGCTGTCGCCCCAGCACGGCTACGTCGTGCCCGAGGCCGTCGTCGACGCCGGGCTCGGCCCGCAGTTCGACGACGCCATGGGTCGGTCGGCGTCGCTGTACGACGCGATGGCCGAGCGGTTCCCGGCGGTGCAGGCGGCCTACGCCGTCTCGTTCGCCTACCGGGTGCGGTACTCGATGCAGCTGTCGGCCCGCGAGGCCATGCACATGCTCGAGCTGCGCACGCAGCCGGCCGGCCACCCGGAGTACCGGCGGGTCTGCCAGGAGATGCACCGGCTGATCGCCGAGCAGGCCGGGCACCGGGCCGTGGCCGAGATGATGCGCTACGTGGACCACGGCACCTACGACCTCGAGCGCCTCGAGGCCGAGCGCCGGGCCGAGTCCCGCCGCCTCGCCCGCTAGCGGCGAGCGCGGCCCCTCCACTCCACCGCCACCGCCACCGCCACCCCCACTTTCGTTGCAAGAAACGAAAATGGTGGCTGGAGCGACCGTTTTCGTTTCTTGAAACGAAAGCGGTGGGCCCTGTCGGGGCCCGTTGCTGGTGTGGCGAATGTGCGTTCTGGGGTTGATGTTGCTGGTGTTGCCAGTGTACGGTTCGTGCCGCGGGTGGGGATGGGAGGTCAGGAGCGCGCGTGCGCGTACTCGGAACCATCGTGCTCGTCGGGATGCTCTCCTTCGGGGGAGGCGGCATCTACGTGGTACGCGCCGGCGACACCCTCGGGGTCATCGCCAAGAGGGCGGGGACCTCGATCGCGTCGCTCGTGACCGCGAACGGGCTGCGCGATGCCGACCTCATCCGCATCGGTCAGCAGCTCACGATCCCGGGACGTGACGCCGGCGGCGGGGCCGCCGGTCCGCCGGGCACGTACACGGTGCGTCGGGGCGACACGCTCGCCGCCATCGCCGCCCGTACCGGTGTCCCCGCCGCGGTGATCGCGGCGGCCAACGGCCTCGTCGGTCCCACGCTCTACACCGGCGTCCGGCTCCGACTCGCCCCGCTCACCGGCCCCGACGGCAGGGTGCTCCGGGGCCCCGACGTCGGCGCCGGCGACGGCATCCACGTCGTGCGAAATGGCGAGACGCTCGGCGCCATCGCCGCCCGGGCCGGCACGTCGGTCGCCGCCATCGTGCGGGCGAACGGCCTCCGGAGCGCGAACTACATCCGCATCGGTCAGCGATTGACGATCCCCGGCGGAGGGACGTGGCGGTGCCCGGTCGTCGGCACCTACCGCTACGTCAACGACTGGGGCTTCCCCCGCGAGGGCGGACGGGCCCACGAGGGGATCGACATCCTCGCCGACCGAGGCACGCCGGTCGTGGCGCCGGTCGCGGGCGTTGCCACGCAGAAGATCGGCAGCATCGGCGGCCGGCAGGTGACGCTGAAGGGCGACGACGGATTCGTCTACATCAACTCGCACCTCAACTCGTTCGCACAGGCCGGGCGGGTGGCGCCGGGCGACCTCATCGGGCGAATCGGCACCAGCGGCGACGCCGCCGGTGGCCCGCCGCACCTGCACTTCGAGGTCCACCCCGGCGGCATCGGCCCGATCAACCCGTATCCGACGATCAAGGCGGTGTGCGGTGCGTAGTGCCCGATCCGCCGCGACCGCGCTCGTGTGCATCACGCTGCTCGGGGCCGCCGGCTCGGCCGGCACGTACAGGGTCCGGCGCGGCGACACGCTCATCGGTATCGCCGGGCGCTTCGGCGTGAGCGTCCGTTCACTCGCCGACGCCAACGGTGTGTCGACGTCGCACCGCGTCGTCGCGGGGAGGACACTGACGGTGCCCGGCGCGTCGCGCTCGTCGTCGTCCGGCGTGCGCGCCGCGACGAACTACACCGTCCGGGAGGGCGACACGCTCGAGCGCATCGGTCGCCGCTTCGGGGTGTCGACGTCGACGTTGGCCCGCGCGAACGGCCTGCGGTCGGCGAACCTCGTCCGCATCGGCCAGCGCCTGTCGATCCCGGCGACCTCGACGGCGAAGGTCGCGGCGACGAGCGTGTCGTCCTCGTCGAACGGGTTGCCGCGCCGCCTGCAGTCCCAGCCGACGCGGCTCGCGCTGATGCCCGCGTTCGACAAGTGGGCCCGCACCTACGGCGTCCCGCACGACCTGCTCAAGGCGATGACGTGGGTCGAGTCGGGCTGGCAGCCGCAGAAGGTGTCGTCGACGGGGGCCGTCGGCATCGGGCAGTTGATGCCGGACACCGTCGACTTCATGAACGTCGTGCTGCGCACGAAGCTCGACCCGCGCGTCCCGGAGCACAACATCCGGATGTCGGCGCGGTTCCTGCGGTACCTGCTCGATCAGAACGGCGGCCGCGCCGACAGCGCGCTCGCCGCGTACTACCAGGGCCTGCGGTCGGTGCGCGAGCGGGGCGTGTTCGCGGAGACGCGCCAGTACGTGGCGACCGTGCTCGCCGTCCGCCCGGCGTTCCGGTAGCCGACCTAGAAGCCCCAGCGCGCCCGGATCAGCTGTAGCTCCACCGCGGCGAGGCGGTCGCCGCCGGCCACCGTGAAGTGGACGCCGTCGGACGTGCGCCAACCGTTGTTCACGTACTCGCCGTTCGGGCCGCTGAACAGCGGGCGGGTGTCGAGCCACACGACCTCGCGGGTACGGGCGACGGACGAAACCAGGTCGTCGATCAACATCATCTCGCTGTTGAGCGGCTCGCGGCCCATGGGCGGCTCGGACATCCAGATGACCATGCGGCCGTCGACGGCCATCGCGTCCATCGCCGCCGCGACCCGCCGGGCGTACTCCGCCTTCCACGCCTCGGTGCCGAAGCGCAGCACGCGTCCGTCGGGCAGCGTCATGCCCTGACCGTCGTTCGCGCCGATGATCATCGTGGCGACGTCGGGATCGCGCTCGGCCATGACGCGCCGGGAGTAGTCGACCCAGTCGAGCACGTCGGGGCGGGCGAACCCCGTCCCACCGCCGATCGCCTTGTCCGGCGCGGCGATCCCGCCCAGCCCGTTCAGCATGCGAGTGAGGCTGTACGCCGGCGCCGTGGCGGTCGAGTCGCCGAGCATGAGCACCTTCACCGGGTTCGAGGGACTCACCGGGCGGGGGTCGTGCGGGCGCCGGCACGTCGTGCGGGCGAGCGCGCCCGGGCCGACGGCCGACTCGCCGCCGAGCACGACGAGGCGAGCGGGCGCGAGGCGGTCGATCGCCGACGCGATCGTGTCCGGCATGCACGCGGCGGGGGAGAGGAGGACGGGCGCCCGTCTGGCGCCGGCCAGCACCGCGCCCGCCAGTCCGTCGGCGAACGCCGTGCCCGACGCGAGAAACGCCGTCGAGGTCGCGCCGTCGGCGGGATAGGCGTTGGCGGCCACCGCCGCCGACGTCGCCCACCGGTCGGGTCCCTCGCTCCGACCGACGGCGCCGCCCGTGTGCCGCGCGACCGCGGCGTCGAGCGAGCGGTCGAAAGCAGCGGGTCCGCCGAGGACGACGGTCGTGCGCGGTCGCAGCCGAGCGAGCTCGGTCGCGGTCGCCGCCGGGATCGCCGTGCGCCCGGTCAGCAGGATCGGAGCGCGGTCGCGTGCCGCGGGCGCGGCGCCCGACAGCGCGTCGGGGAACGACTCGCCCGATGCGACGTAGACCGCGTCGACGGGTCCACCGGCGGGACGGACGCGCCGGGCGAGCGCGGCGGCGGTCTCGTACCGGTCGGCGCCGGCGACGCGCTCGGTCGCACCCGCCGCTGTCGCGACGGCGTCGCTGACGGCGGTCGTGCCGCCCACGACCACGACGGACGCCGGGTGCAGCCGGGCGAGCTCCGCCTGCGTCGCCGTTGGCAGCGCGTCCGGCGCGGTCAGGAGCACCGGCCCGCCGGTGGCGGCAGCCGCGGGCGCGGCGGCGAGCGCGTCGGCATAGACCGTCCCCGACGCCAGGAACGCGGCGGGCGCGCCGTCGGGGAACGCAGCCCGGGACACCGCCGCCGCCGTCTCGTACCGGTCCGCCCCTGCGAGTCGGTCGACCGCCGGCGCCGCGGCCGCGCCCGCGACCGGCGCCGGCGCGGTCACCGCACCCGCCGTCGCCGCGAGGATCGCCACCAGCGCCGCCAGCGCCCGCCGCACGGCATCGCAGGATAGGGCGCGCGCGAATGACAACCTTGTAACTGTCACACCCCCCTGCGACCATGATCGACGTGCCCGGTCCGACCGCTCCGACGCTCGAGGTCGCCGCTGCGCGCCTCGCCGCGCTGCTGACCGGCGGCGGCACCGTCGTGCGCGACCCGCTGTCGGGCGACCTCGCCGCCGAGACGGACGTGACCGTCCGGCCGCTGTCCCGGGCGGTCGCGCCGCCCGCCGACGTCTGGGCGGTCGACGGTGGCATGGCCACCGTCGTCGACGCCCGCTGCCTCTCACTGCTCGTCACCCGGGCGGCCACCGTGCGGTTCCGCCACGGCGTGTCCGTGCTCGAGGACGAGGGCGAGCTGCGGGCCCACCTCCTCGGCGCGGGCGAGGCCCGCGCCGCGGTCGACGCGCTCGGGCTCGGTGTCGCGCCCGACGCGTCGCTGGAGGGCGCCGCCCACCTCCTGCGCGACGGTGGCGAGTGGCGCGCCGTCGAGCGGGCGGTGGACGAGGCCGACGAGGGCGCGCTCGTCCTGGTCGACGGCGACCTCCAGCCCGACTGGCGCATCCCCTCGCGCTGGGCCGCCGAGCTCCACGAGCGGGCCGCGGCGCGCAACGTCGTGCTCGCGGGCATCACCAAGCACTC
>DASSOZ010000093.1:0-13022 GCA_035700105.1 Acidimicrobiales bacterium | reverse complement strand
ATCCTCTCCAGGAAGGCGGTGTCACTCATCGCTAGCGCGCCCCTCGCTTCATGCCGAGCCCGGCGGCGGCGATGATCTCGCGCTGGACGTCGTTGACGCCGCCCCCGAACGTGTTGATCTGCGCGGCCCGGGCCGCCTTCTCCATGCGGCCGCGGAACACCGCCTCGGGCGAGCCCTCTCGGACGATGCCGAGCGGGCCGACGATGCCGAGCAGCGTGCGGTACACGTCGATCAGCGTCTCGGTCGCGTACACCTTCACCGCCGACGAGTCGGCCGGCTTCGGCTCGCCTGAGCCGATCTGCTCGACCATCCGCCAGTTGAGGAGCTTGACCGCCTCGAGCTTCGCCCACGTGCGGGCCAGGTCGGCCTTCACCCAGGGGACGTCCGCCATCCGCACCACCGCGTTGCCCTCAGGCGCCGTATGGCTGGCCGCCGCCTCGGTCGACTTCGCCCACTCGAACGTGGCGTCCCACATCTCGAAGCACGTGCCGGCGAGGGCACCGAGCCCGACACGCTCGTGGTTGAGCTGTGTCGTGATCATCTTCCAGCCGTGGTTCTCGCCGCCGACGCAGTTGTCGACGGGGACGCGCACGTCGTCGTAGTACGTCGCCGTCGTCCGCGTGCCGCCGACGGTCACGATCGGCGTCACCTTGAAGCCCGGCGACGACGTCGGCACGATGACCAGTGAGATGCCCTTGTGCTTCGGCGCGTCCGGATCGGTCCGGCACGCGAGCCACACGTAGTCGGCGTCGTCGGCGCCGCTGGTGAACACCTTGTTGCCGTTGATGACGTACTCGTCGCCGTCGCGCACCGCACGCGTCTTCAGCGATGCGAGGTCGGTGCCGGCCTCGGGCTCGGTGTAGCCGATGGCGAAGTTGATCTCGCCGGCGAGGATGCCCGGCAGGTAGGTCTTCTTCTGCTCGTCCGACCCGAACCGCATGATCGTCGGGCCGACGGTGTTGATCGTGACGAACGGGAACGGCGCGCCGGCCCGCTGCACCTCGTCGAAGAAGATGAACTGCTCCATCGCGGTGCGGCCCTGGCCGCCGAACTCGGTCGGCCACCCGATGCCGAGCCAGCCGTCCTTGCCGAGGCGGCGCACGACCTTGCGGTACTGCGGGCCGCCCTCGCCCGGTCCGCTGAACGGCCCGAGCTCGTCGCCCAGCTTCGCGAAGTACCCGCGTAGCTCGGTGCGGAGCGCCTGCTGCTCCGGCGTGTAGTCGAGGTACATCCCTGCCTGCCTCCTACGCCTTCGGCTCGCGGGGAAGCCCCAACACCCGCTCGCCCATCACGTTGCGCTGGATCTGGTCGGTGCCGCCGCCGATCTTCGACGACCACTGCGTGAGGAACGCCTGCTGCCACACGCCGCGCGCCGGGGCGTCGTCGTCGATCAGCATCCCGGACGCACCCTCGATGGCCATGACGAGGTCGCCGACGCGCGACTGCTGCGCCGACACCGCCAGCTTCATCACCGACGCCTCCGGACCCGGCATGCGTCCCTGGCTCAGCGCGGTGAACGTGCGGAACCCGAGGTATCTGAGCACCTCGTAGTGGATGTGGACGTCGGCGATGCCCTGACGGATGACGGGGTCGGCGGTGCGGCCGCACTCACGAGCCAGGCGGGCGATGTCCGCGGTCCCGATGCTCGAGATGCCGCCGATGAGCGTGCGCTCGTTGGCGAGCGTCGTGCGGGCGACGCCCCATCCGCCGTCGATCTCACCGATGACGTTCTCCACGGGGATGCGGACGTCGGTGAGGAACACCTCGTTGAAGTGGGCGGCGCCGTTGATCTGGGTGAGCGGTCGGACGTCGATGCCGGGCGTGCGCATGTCGACGACGAAGTACGTGATGCCGTCGTGCTTGGGCTTGTCGGCCGACGTGCGAGCCAGGAGGATCCCCCAGTCGCTGTAGTGGGCACCGGAGTTCCACACCTTCTGCCCGTTGACGACCCACTCGCCGCCGTCACGGATGGCCTTCGTCTGCAGACCGGCGAGGTCGGAGCCGGCGCCCGGCTCGCTGAAGAGCTGGCACCAGATCTCGTCGCCTCGCAGCATCGGGTCGAGGTAGCGCTGCTTCTGCGCGTCGGTGCCGTGGGCGATGAGCGTCGGGCCGACCATGCCGATGCCGACCGCGAACGCGCCGGTCGACACGTCGAACTTGGCCTGCTCCTGGTTGAAGATCGCGCCCTGGATCGGCGTGCCGCCGCGGCCGCCGTACTCCTTCGGCCACGTCACGCCGGCCCACCCGCCGTCGTACAGCGTGCGCTGCCACTCGCGGCACTTGCGCACGTGCACGTCCTCGTCGACACCGCGCAGGAACCGGCCGAGTGCGTCGTTGCCGGACTTCGGCGTGGCGTGACGCTCGAGCCAGGCCCGGGCCTCGGCCCGGAACGCGGCTTCCTCCGGTGTGTCGTCGAAGTCCATGCGCCGGTCAGCGGGCGCCGATGACCGGGATCTTCTCGACCTTGCCGACGAGCCCGCGCACGACGTCGCCGAGCTCCGACGGCTCCCAGCGGTCGCCCTTGTCCTGGCTCGGACCCGGCCGCCAGTTCTCGGCGACGGAGACGTTGCCGCCGTTCACCTCGAACACCTCGCCGGTGACGTCGGTGTTCTCGTTGCTCCCGAGCCACACGACGAGCGGCGAGATGTTGGCCGGGTCCATCGCGTCGAAGGTGCCCGCGTCGGGCGCCGCCATGTTGTCGGCGAAGAGGTTCTCGGTCATGCGGGTGCGGGCGATCGGCGCGATCGCGTTGACCGTCACGCCGTAGCGCTTCAGCTCGGCGCCGGCGACGCGCGCCATCGTGGCGATGCCCGACTTCGCGGCCGCGTAGTTGAGCTGGCCGACATTGCCGTACAGGCCCGCCGCGCTGCTCGTGAAGACGACGCCGGCGTTGACCGTCTCGCCGGCCTTCACCTGGTTGCGCCAGTACTCGGCGGCGTGGCGCAGCGGCAGGAAGTGGCCCTTCAGGTGGACGGCCATGACCGTGTCCCAGTCCTCTTCGGTCATGTTGACGAGCATGCGGTCGCGCAGCACGCCGGCGTTGCACACGACGGTGTCGAGCCGGCCGAACGCGTCGAGCGCCGTCCTGACGAGGTTGGCGGCGCCGTCCCAGGTCGCGATGTTGTCGCCGTTGGCGACCGCCTCCCCGCCCGACCCGCGGATCAGGTCCACCGTCTCGCCGGCCGGCCCCGTCGACCCGCCGCTGCCGTCGACCTCGGCGCCGAGGTCGTTGACGACGACCTTCGCGCCCTCGCGGGCGAACAGCAGGGCGTGCTCACGCCCGATTCCCCGCCCGGCGCCGGTGACGATCACGACTCGTCCGTCGCAGATTCCCATAGGGGCGAAAGACTAGAACACGTTCCAGTTCGGTGCCGAACCGCTCCGAGCCCCCGCTGCTTTCGGTGACTTGGGTGCGCCGGAGCAGGCCCAACTCACCGAAAGCCCGGAACGTGGGGGTCAGCGCCCGTCCAGCAGGAGGTGGGCGGCGCGCTCGACCTCGTCGGGGACGGGGCCCATCGTGTGCCAGCCGTTGACCCATCCCATCAGCGCGGTGAACCACACGTGGGACAGGACGCGGGCGGCGCCGGCGGCGGTGTCGTCGTCGTCGACGCCGTCCATCGCCGAGCGCAGCACCGACCCCATGATCCGGCTCATCTCCCGCTGGCAGTCGGCGACGGCGGGGTCGGGCGAGGAGATCGCCGTGAGCAGCGCGGCCGTCAGCTTGGGCGCCTTCTCGAGCGACCGGTACGCGCGGGCGACGACCTCGGTGACGCGCTCGGCCGGCGTGTCGGCGCGCAGCGGCCGGGTCGCCAACCGGCGCTCGATCTCACCCGCCCACTCGACCTGGCACGCGGCGAGGAGGTGGTCCTTCGACGTGAAGTACCGGTAGATCGTGCCGAGCGCGACCTCGGCCCGTGCCGCGACGTCGCGCATCTGCACCGCGTCGTAACCGCCCTCCGCCGCCAGCTCCATCGCCGCGCGGATCACGCGGCCGCGGCGCGCCGCCTGGTTCTGCGTGAGGGTGTCGCTCACTCGTGCACCATCAGGCGCCGAACTGCTCGCGCAGCTTGTACTTCAGGATCTTGTTGAGCGTGTTGTTGCGCGGGAGCGCGTCGACGACCTCGAGCCGCTCGGGGATCTTCTGCATCATCAGCCCCGCGGCCTTGCAGTGGGCGACGACCTCGTCGAGCGTGAGGGGCGCGTCGACACCCTCGGCGGGCTCGACGACCGCGCACACCATCTCACCCCGCTCGCGGTCGGGCACGCCGATCACGGCGACGTCCTTGACCTTGGGGTGTTCGTAGAGGACGTCCTCGATCTCCTTGGCCGAGACGTTCTCGCCCTTGCGGATGATGACGTCCTTCAGCCGACCGGTGAGGACGATGTGCCCGTCGTCGCGCAGGTGGCCCAGGTCGCCCGTACGGAACCGGCCCTCGTCGTCGAACGCCGCCTTCGTCAGCTCGGGGTCGGTGTAGCCCTTGCACACCATCGGCCCGCGGAGGCGGACCTCGCCGTCGACGCCGGGCGGGCACACGTTCTCGTCGGCGTCGACGATCGTGATCTCGCAGCCGAACACCGGCGCGCCCTCGGTGTTGGCCAGCTGCTCGTCGGTGTCGCGAGGCGAGCCCTGCGAGATCATCGGGCACTCGGTCATGCCGTAGCCGTGCAGGGTGCGGACGCCCATCTCCCGCTGCACCTCGTAGAAGATCTCCGGTGGCTTGGGCGCGCCGCCGCCGGACAGGTACTCGAGCGTCGGGATGATCTTCTCGCCCGGCTGCTTGCGCTGCTCGGCCAGGTACATCAGGTAGAACGCCGTCGATCCGCCGGCCATCGTGACGCCGTTGCGGGCGAACAGCGGGATGGCGTCGGCGATCACGAACGCCTCCATGAGCATCGCCGAGCACCCGCCGATGAACATCATGACGAGGTAGTCGGGGCCGGCGATGTGGGCGAACGGGAACACCATCGACCCGACGTCGCCCGGTCCCATGTCGACCGCGTGCGCCAGGCCGTAGCCGCCGGCGATCAGCGTCCGGTCGGTGTGCTGCACCCCCTTCGGGTCCGACGTCGTGCCGGAGGTGAAGTAGATCCAGCGCACGGCGTCGCCGTCGACGGGGGCGGGCGGCAGCGTGGACGGGTCGCCCTCGGGCAGCTCGTCGTAGGCGACGATGACCTTCGCGCCGGTGCCGGCGTCCGCCGCCATCTTCGGGAAGTCGACGTCGCGCCACACGCCGGGGCAGATGTAGAACGGCGACCCCTGCTGGCGGAGGACGAAACCGACCTCGCGGTCGCGGTAGATGTGCAGGATCGGTGTCTGCACCGCGCCGAGGCGAGCGAGCGCGACGGACACGAGCACGCTCTCCATGCGCGTCGGCAGCTGCCACGTGACCGAGGTGCCCGGCGTGATGCCGAGGTCGTGCAGCCCGGCGGCGACGCGCTCGGCGCGGTCGCGGAACTCGCCGAACGTCATGCGCCGGTCGCGCTCGTCGACGAGCATCAGCGCGTCGGGCGTGAGCTCCGCGCGTCGCTCGACGAGGTCCCAGAAGGTGGGCGACTCCTGCAGTTGTTCCGCCATCGTGACGTCCTACGCGGGTTCGGCGGCCATCAGCGCACCGAGCGCGAGCAGCTGGGGCGTCTCGCTGCCGAGCGTGAGCTCGAGCTGGCGGGCCCACGTGAAGTACCGGTGCAGCGGGTAGTCGCGGTCGACGCCCATGCCGCCGTGCAGGTGCTGCGCGGCGTGCACGACCCGCTGGCCGCCCTCTGACGCCCAGAACTTGGCGATGGCGACCTCGCGCTCGGCCGGGAGCCCGGCGCCGAGCCGCCACGCCGCCTGCTGCGCGGTGAGGCGCACGGCCTCGGTGTCGACGTAGGCGTCGGCGGCGCGCTGGCCGACCGCCTGGAACGTGGCGATCGGCCGCTCGAACTGCTCGCGCGTCTTCGTGTACTCGGCGGTCATGCGCAGAGCGACGTCGCAGACGCCGGTCATGATCGCGGCGATGGCGGCGTCGCCCCGCTGCACGATGAAGCGGACGACCTCGGGCCCGCCGGCGTGGGCGCCGAGCGCTTCGGTGACGAGCGCGCCGTCCATCGTGATCTCCGCCTCGATCAGCCGCGACGTCGTCTCTTGGCGTTCGCGCGTCACGCCGTCGACGGCGGGGTCGAGGATGAACACGGCGACGTCGCCGCGCTCCGTGCGCGCCGGCACGAGGATGCGACCGGCGAGCATCCCAGCCGGCACGCACGTCTTCGTGCCCGTCAGCCGCCAGCCGTCGCCGTCGCGCACCGCCGTCGTCGCCGGCTCGTCGGGTTCGGCCCCCGGCTCGACGAGTGCGGCCGTCAGGACGAGCTCGCCATCGATGGCGGGCGTCACGTACGCCTTCTTCTGCTCCGCGGTGCCGAACTCGGCGATCGGCAGCGCGCCCATGACGATCGACGGAAGGACGGGCGTCATCGCCGTCGTCCGCCCGACCGCCTCGAGCACCTGTGCCAGTGCGACGAAGCCCAGGCCGCTGCCGCCGACGTCCTCGGGCAGCGCGATGCCGAGGAGGTTCGCCTTGGCCAGCTCGTCCCACGACTTGCGGTCGAAGCGCTCCTCGCCGGCCTCGAGCTCGCGCAACCGCTCGTGCGTCGACGTCGCCTCGAGGATCTGGCGGGCGAGGTCGCGGACCGCCTGCTCCTCTTCGCTGAGTGAGAAGTCCATTGCCGTTCGTCCCCTCTACCGCTTCGCCATGGGCATGCCGAGCCCGAAGACCGAGATGAGGTCGCGCTGGACCTCGTTCACTCCGCCGCCGAACGTCAGGATCAGCAGGCCGCGGTACAGCCCCTCGATGCGGGACTTCAAGATCGCGCCCGCCGCGTCCGGCTTCAGGTACGCGCGCGGCCCGAGGATCTCCGACAGCATCCGGAACGCCTCGAGGTAGAACTCGGTGCCGAACACCTTGACCGTCGACGCGTCGGCGACGTCGAGGTGGCCCTGGGTCGCCGTCCACGCCACCTTCCAGTTCATGAGCTTCAGGAACTCGAGCTTGGCGTTGACCCGGGCGAGGCTGACCTGCACCCACTCCTGGTCGATGACGCGCCGCCCGTCGCTCAGCGTGTGCTGCTGCGCCCACTCGTGGACCTCGTGCAGCGTGCGCTCGACGATGCCGGGCGAGCACAGCGTCACCCGCTCGTGGTTCAGCTGGTTGGTGATCAGCGACCAGCCGTTGTTCTCGCCGCCGATGCAGTTGGTGACGGGGACGCGCACGTCCTCGTAGTAGGTCTGGCAGATGTTGTGCTCGCCGAGCAGCTGCATCGGCACCGCCTTGAACCCGGGCGTGTCGGTGGGCACCACGATGATCGAGATGCCCTTGTGCTTCTTGACGTCGGGGTTCGTGCGCGTCGCCAGCCACACGTAGTCGGCGTCGCTGGCGAGGCTGGTGAAGATCTTCTGGCCGTTGATGACGTACTCGTCGCCGTCGCGCACGGCCTTCGTGGTGAGGCTGGCGAGGTCGGTGCCGGCGCCGGGTTCGGTGTAGCCGATGCAGAAGTGGATCTCGCCCTTGAGGATCTTCGGCAGGAAGAACTGCTTCTGCTCGTCGGTGCCGAAGTTCATGATCGTCGGGCCGACGGTGTTGATCGTCAGCATCGGCACCGGGGCGCCGGCCCGCATCGACTCGTCGAAGAAGATGAACTGCTCGATGGCGCTGCGGCCCTGGCCGCCCCACTCCTTCGGCCATCCGATGCCGGCCCAGCCGTCCTCGCACATCTGCTTCCAGACGCGACGCATGGCACTGCCGATGCCGTGGCTCTCGGCCAGCTCCTCCTGCACCTCGGGCGTGAGGAGCTTCTCGTAGTAGGCCCGTAGCTCGCGTCGGAGCGCTTCCTGCTCCTCGCTGTAGCCGATGTACATGGGCGCGAACTGTAACCCGTTACAGTTTCCGCGTGCTCGGTCCGGGACCGCTCCTGTCGGGCCGGCGGGCAGTCGTCACCGGCGGGGGCGGCGGCATCGGCCGGGGCATCGCGACGCTGTTCGCGCAACACGGCGCGTCCGTCGTCGTCGCCGAGGTCGACGCGTCACGCGCCGACGAGATGCGGTCGGTCGTGGACGTCGCCGTGGAGTGCGACGTGACGACGGCGGAGGGCGTCGCTGCACTCGTCGATGCCGCCGGCGACGACGTCGACGTGCTCGTGAACAACGTCGGCCACTACCTGTTCCGCCGCCACGACTTCGCCGAGTCGACCGAGGACGAGTGGGAGCAGCTCCACTCCGTCAACCTCCTCCACGTGCTGCGGTGCACGCGCGCGTTCCTGCCGGCGATGCTGCGCCTGGGACGCGGGTCGATCGTGAACGTCTCGACGGTGGAGGCGTTCCGCGCCGCGCCGCAGCACGCGGTGTACTCGGCGTACAAGGCGGCGATCACCGGGTTCACGCGCACGCTGGCGATGGAGGTCGGCAACGCCGGCGTGCGGGTCAACGCGATCGCGCCGGACCTCACGCAGTCGCTGCAGGTGCCCTACGACCGGTGGGTGCCGCCCGAGCAGGAGCACCTGATCCCGACGTGGGTGCCGGTCGGCCGGTTCGGCACCGCCGACGACGTCGCCGGCGTCGCCCTGTTCCTCGCGTCGGACCTCTCGGCGTTCGTCACCGGGACGACCGTCCACGCCGACGGCGGCTCGCTCGCCGCCGGCGGCTGGTTCCGCACCGAGCGGGGCGGCTGGACGAACCGCCCACTCAACCCCTGAGCCGAGATTGGGCGATTGGCCGGGCTATGCCCGGCCAATCACCCAATCTCGGAGCAGTCGGGCGAGCTCCAGCGGCTTGTCGCCCTGGACGGAGTGGCCGGCGCCGTCGACGACCTCGACGCGCACGTCCGGCTGACGGCGACGCAGCTCGTCGACGTCCTCGTCGCCGACGACCTTCGAGGTGCCACCGCGCACGAGCATCATCGGCACCCGGATCGCGGACACGTCGTCCCAGAGCGACGTGAAGTCGGGGACGCCGCTGGACTCCGACGGGCGGTTCGGGTCCCACTTCCACGTCCACGTGCCGTCGGGGTTCTCCTTGGCGTTGTGGACGACCCCGCGCCGCAGCGACGACTCCGAGCGCGTCGGGTTGAACTCGATCGTCCGGGACAGGATCTCGTCGAACGAGGCGAACGACTCCGGTCCGGAGATGAACGCGATGATCGGCTCGGCCTTGGCGTGGTCGGTGCCGGGGGTGACGTCGACGACGACGAGCCGTCGCACGAGCTCGGGATGTCGCGACGCGAGGCAGATCGCGGTGATGCCGCCGAGCGACATCCCGACGACGGCGCGCGCATCGGGCGCGAGCGCGCGCACGGCGACGGCGACGTCGTCGGCCATGTTCACCGGCGAGTAGGCGTGGTCGTCGCGCCAGTCGCTGAGCCCGTGGCCGGGGAGGTCGATCGCCACCAGCGGCACGCCGAGCGCGAGCGCGACGGTGTCCCACGTGTGCGCGTTCTGCGCGCCGCCGTGCAGCAGGACGACCTGCGGCGACGCGCCGGCGTCGCCCCACAGGAGCGCGCCCAGCTTCCGCCCGTCGGGCAGGTCGACGTACCGGCGCTCGACCGCCGGCGGGCCCGACCACGGGAGTCCGACTTCCTCGGCGTTCTCGTGCAGGAGCCGGAACTCGTCGTCCACGACTCCTGACGCTATGTCAGAAACACGTCTATCGTCCGCGGCGATGCAGACGATCGCCGTCAACCTCGCCGATCCGAAGACGTTCGTCGACGGGATCCCGTTCGACGAGTTCGACCGGCTGCGCCGGGAGAACCCCGTCGCCTGGCACGAGCCGTTCGAGGGCAGGCCCGGCTTCTGGGCGGTCATGCGCTACGCCGACGTCCAGCACGTCAACCGCGACAACATCCTGTTCTCGTCGTCCCGGCAGGGCACGATCCTCAGCCCGTTCATGGACGAGGAGTCGCTCGCCCAGCAGCGGCTGATGATGCTGAACATGGACCCGCCGATGCACACGCGGTACCGGCTGCTGGTCAACAAGGGCTTCACGCCGCGGATGATCACGAAGCTCGAAGAGGACATCCGCACCCGCACGCGCGACCTCATCGCCGTCGCCACCGAGCAGGGCGAGTGCGACTTCGTGACCGACATCGCCGCCGAGCTCCCGCTGCAGGTCATCGCCGAGGTCATCGGCGTCCCGCAGGACGACCGCCGCCTCGTCTTCGACTGGTCGAACCGCATGGTCGGCTCGGAGGACCCCGAGTACCAGCGGGCCAACGAGGAGGCGCAGACGGCGGCGATGGAGCTGTACGCCTACTGCCACCAGCTCGTGCAGGACAAGAAGGGCCACCCGGGCGACGACATCATGACGGTTCTGCTGAACGCCGAGGTCGACGGGCACACCCTCAGCGAGCTCGAGCTCGACATGTTCTTCATGCTGCTGTGCGTCGCCGGCAACGAGACGACCCGAAACCTCATCGCCCACGGCCAGCTCGCGCTGTTCGAGCACCCCGACCAGGCGGCGATCCTGCAGGCCGACCCCGACGGCACCATGGCGACGGCGGTCGACGAGATGCTGCGCTGGGGCACGCCGGTCATGAACTTCCGCCGCACCGCGACCGCCGACACGATCATCGGCGAGCAGCCGGTGAGCGAGGGCGACTGCGTGATGATGTTCTACATCTCGGCCAACCGCGACGAGGCGGTGTTCGAGAACCCGTACACCTTCGACGTCCGCCGCACGCCCAACGAGCACGTGGCGTTCGGCGGCGGCGGCCCGCACTTCTGCCTCGGCGCCAACCTCGCCCGCATGGAGATCCGGGTGATGTTCGAGGAGCTCGTGCGCATGGTGCCCGACATGGAGCAGGCCGGACCCGCCGAGCGGCTGCAGTCGAACTTCATCAACGGGATCAAGCACCTGCCCGTGCGCTTCCCGACCGGCGTCCGGGCGTAGCGCGCTCGTGAAGCTCGGGCTGCAGATCGGCTACTGGGGGCGCGAGGCGCCGGCCGGCATCACCGACACGATCGCCGAGGTCGAGCGCCTCGGCTACGACTCGATCTGGACGGCGGAGTCGTGGGGCTCGGACTGCCTCACGCCGCTCGCGTGGTGGGGCTCGCAGACGACGTCGCTGCGGCTGGGCACGGACCTCATGCAGCTGTCGGCCCGCACGCCGACGGCGGCGGCGATGGCGGCGCTGACGATGGACCACCTCTCCGACGGTCGCTTCGTGCTCGGGCTCGGCGTATCCGGTCCGCAGGTCGTCGAGGGCTGGTACGGCCAGCCGTTCCCGAAGCCGCTCGCTCGCACGCGCGAGTACGTCGACATCATCCGCCAGGTCCTGGCGCGCGAGGCGCCGGTGACGAACGACGGGCCGCACTACCCGCTGCCGCTGCCGACCGAGCGGGGCGCGCTCGGGCTGGGCAAGCCGCTGAAGTCGATCACGTGGCCGCGGCGCGCCGACCTGCCGATCCTGCTGGGCGCCGAGGGACCGAAGAACGTCGCGCTCGCCGCCGAAATCGCCGACGGGTGGTTCCCGATCTTCTACTCGCCGCGCCACGAGCACCTCTACGGCGAGTCGCTCGACGCCGGCTTCGCCCGCCGCTCGTCGTCGCTGCGCCCCGCGTCGGAGTTCGAGGTGCTGCCGACCGTCACCGTGATCATCGACGACGACGTCGAAGCCGCCGCCGACATGCTCCGCCCGATGATGGCGCTGTACGTCGGTGGCATGGGCGCCAAGGAGATGAACTTCCACTTCGACGTCTTCTGCCGGCTCGGGTACGAGGCCGAAGCGCACAACATCCAGGACCTCTACCTCGAGGGTCGCAAGGACGAGGCCGCCGCCGCCGTCCCGACGAAGATGATCGAGGAGATCCACCTCATCGGCCCCGTGGAGAAGATCCGCGACGAGCTCGAGATCTGGAAGTCGTCGCGGGTGACGACGATGCTGCTCGGCTCCCGCGACCCCGGCCTGCTGCGCACGATGGCCGAGCTCGTCCTCTAGCGGCATGGAGCTCGCCGAGCTGCTCTCGAGGATCGGCGAGGGCGTCCAGGTCGGGCGCTGCTTCGGGCCGCCCATCGAGCGCGACGGCGTGACGGTGATCCCCGTCGCGTGGGTCGCCGGCGCCAGCGGTGCCGGCGTCGGTCGCGCTGAGCGCCGCCCCACGGGCTTTCGGTGACTTCGGTACCGCATGACGGGCCGTAGTCACCGAAAGTGCAGTCGGGGCTCGCGCTCAGACGAGGTCGGCGAGGCGGGCGGCGTGCTCGTCGGACGAGCCGAACGCCTGGTCGAGCAGCCACGCCCGCTTGAGGTAGAGGTGGGCGTCGACCTCCCACGTGAAGCCCATGCCGCCGTGGACCTGGATGCACGACTTGCCGTTGGCGACCGCGGCCTCGCCCGCTGACACCTTGGCGACCGACGCGGCGCGCACGGGGTCGCCGACCGACGGGTCGTCGCCGGTGACGCCGGCGGCGTAGACGGCGGCGCGCGCCACCTCGGTCAGCACGAGCATGTCGGCGCACAGGTGTTTGACCGCCTGGAACGCGCCGATGGGCTTGCCGAACTGCTCGCGCTCCTTGGCGTACGCCACCGCGAGGTCGGTCGCCGCCTCCGACAGACCGAGGCACAGCGCGGCGGTGAGCACCGCGCCCTCGACACGCCAGCGGGCGGCGACGTTCGCGCCGCCGACCTGCGTGCCCTGCGGCAGCCCCGATCCCGTCACGCGCGACACCGGGGTCAGCGCGTCGAGCGGCTCCCCCACGTCGTCCGCGTCCACCGCTGCCGGGTCGACGCGCCACACGCCGGCGTCGTCGAGCACGCACACCGCGTCGGCGACGCGCAGGTGGTCGACGACCGGCGCCGTCCGCTCGACGACGGTCACGACTGCGTCACCCGCGTCGACGACGCCGGCGGCGAGGTGCGTGCCGACGACCGGACCCGGCACGAGCGCACGGCCCAGTTCCTCGAACACGAGCACGGCCTCGGCCAGACCGAGATCGACCCCGCCCTCCGCCTCCGGCAACCGCAGCGCAAACACACCGGCGTCGGCGAGCTCGCCCCACCGCG
>DASSOZ010000092.1:0-7819 GCA_035700105.1 Acidimicrobiales bacterium | reverse complement strand
CTCGCGCGTCAGGCCTGCGCGATGCGGACGAGGTTGCCCGACGGGTCGCGGAACGCGCAGTCCCGCGCGCCCCACGGCTGCGACACGGGCTCCTGCAGCACCTCGGCGCCCGACGCCCGCACCTTCTCGAAGGTGGCGTCGAGGTCGTCCGTGCGGAAGATCGCCGCCTGCAGCGAGCCCTTCGTCACGAGCGACAGCAGCGCGTCGCCCTCGGCCTGCGACCGACCGCCATGGGGCTGGAACAGCACGATGTCGACGTCCTGACCGGCGGCGCCGACGGTGACCCAGCGGAACCCGTCCGACGCGACGTCGTTGCGAACGTCGAGGCCCAGCGCGTCGCGGTAGAAGCCGAGCGCCTCGTCCGGGTCGTGCACGGGGATGAACGTGGTCGACAGGGTGAGCGTCATGCGACGACCGTACGGGGGCCGTCGGGCGGGCGCTTCTCCGATCCTGCTCGCGGCGCCGCCCGGCGTTGCGGGCGCGTCGCGACCTTCGTGACGCACGGCGGGACGGTCTCGAGGCCCCGGTGGCCGCGCGCCCGGTACTGCGACGGCGTCTCGCCGACGATCTCGGTGAAGCGCGCGCTGAACGAGCCGAGCGACGTACACCCGACGCGCATGCACGCATCGGTGACCGATGTTCCCTCGCGCAGGAGCGCCTTCGCCCGTTCGATGCGCCGCGTCATGAGGTAGGCGTACGGCGTCTCGCCGTACGCGGCGCGGAACTTGCGTGAGAAGTGCGCGGGCGACATGAGCGCGGCCCGCGCCATCGCCGGCACGTCGAGCGGCTCCGCGAACTCGCGGTCCATGAGGTCGCGTGCGCGACGGAGGTGCGCGAGATCTGCGAGCTCCTCGGGCGTCACGTGGCGACCGTACCGCGATGAGTTCGCGCCCACTTGCACGTCTGATCCGACAAGACGAAGGGTGACGCGAGAACGGAAGGGAGCACGCCATGCAGACCATCAACCTCGGCGCTGCCGACGGCCTACCGCCGGTGGACTGGGACGTCGTGAGGGACGGGCTCGACGCCGGAACGCCACCGGCGCCCGACGCGCACAACGCCCGCACGACGTGGCTGGCGACCGTCAACGAGGACGGCAGCCCGCACGTCACGCCGGTCGGCGCGCTCTGGTTGGACGGTGCGTTCTGGTTCCAGACGGGCGCGGGCACCCGCAAGAGCCGCAACGTCGCACGCGACCCGCGGTGCTCGGTCTCGGTGTCGATCCGCGACGCCGACATCGTCGTCGAGGGCGACGCGCGGCGCGTGACCGACCCGGCGCAGGTGGCACGCATCGCGAAGGCGTGGGCCGATCAGGGTTGGCCCGCTGAACCGGACGAGAGCGGCGCCGGCATCACCGCCCCGTTCAACGCGCCGTCGCAGGGACCGCCGCCGTGGGACGTGTACCGCGTCGAGCCGCGATCGGCGATCGTCGCCTTGGGGACGGAGCCCGGCGGCCTCACACGGTTCCGGTTCGACGGGTGAAGGTCAGGTGCGTGACACCGGCGGGTGACGACACCGCCTCGATGTCGTAGCGCTCCTCGATCGCCTCGAGGCCGTCCCACAGGCGCACGCCGCGCCCGAGCAGGATCGGCACCTGGACGACGTGGGCGGTGTCGATGAGGCCGGCGGCGAGGAAGTCACGGACGACCGTGACGCCGCCGCCGATCATCACGTCCAGATCGCCGGCGGCCCGCCGGGCGACGTCGAGCACCTCGTGTGGCGCGGCATCGACGAAGTGGAAGACGGTGCCGCCTTCCATCTCGATCGACGGGCGGGGGTGGTGCGTGAGGACGAACACCGGCGTGTGGAACGGCGGGTTCGGTCCCCACCACCCGCGCCACTCGTCGTCGGTGCCGACATCGGTCCACGGACCGGTCTGCGGGCCGAACTTGCCCCTGCCCATGATCTCGGCACCGATGCCGACGGTGTGGAGCGCCGAGAACGAGTGGTCGACACCCGTCGTGCCTCCCGTTGCGCCGACCGCGGCCTTCCATGCGCGGGTCCCGAACCGCCACTCGTGCAGGCGCTCGCCGGCGTGCCCGAACGGCGCGTCGAACGACAGGCCTTCGCCCGTGCCGAACCCATCCAGGGAGATCGAGAAGTTGTGGACGCGGACCTGTGACATGCACTGCCTCCGAGTTGCGCTGTCGCTCACGTGAGCTGGCGACCGGTCGTGAGCAACACGACGTTGGTCGACGCCGAGCTTCGCGGACTCCGCGCCCGACGTCGCCGGGATCGATGCGAAGCCGGCTCGCTGCAGCGGCGCTGCAAGGGCGCGCCGCGAGACTCCGACCCATGAGCACACGACCGCTGATGTACGCACTCGGGCTCGTGATCGCCGTCGTCGCCGTGGTCGCCACCCCCGCCGGTGCGGTCATCGGCGGTGCTCCCGACGGCGGCCGTCATCCCTACGCCGGGGCAGTCGACGGCCGGCCCGCCGGTGGGCCGGTGCAGTTCGGGTCGGGCGTCCTCGTCTCCCCGACGGTCTTCCTGACGGCCGGGCACGGGACGAAGCACTTCGACGACGCCGGGCTCACCCGCGCGCGAGTCACCTTCGACGAGGTCGTGACCGACTCGTCGACATGGTACGAGGGCACGGTCCACACGAACCCGGACCTCGACCTCGACGCCCAGGGTCAGCGCGGGGACTTCGTCGACCTCGGCGTGATCGTGTTCGACGCGCCGATCCCCGGGGTGACACCCGCGTCGCTTCCATCCGCGAACTACCTCGAGGGGCTGTCCGACCGCGCTCGGTTCGACATCGCCGGCTACGGCATCTCGGGCTACACAGGCGGACCCGACGGCGGCGGCAAGCGACGCCGCGACGTCACCACCGGCGGTGAGCGCACCGTCGCCGACGAGGTGTTCGCCTCGCTGTCGCCGGGGTGGCTGCGCCTTCGTCCGGCGGGCACCGCGGCCATCTGCAGCGGCGACTCCGGGTCGCCGGCCGTCCTGTCGGGCACGAACCTCGTCGCCGGGATCACCGTGGTCGAGTGGAGCCTCGGGGGCGGCGAGTGCGAGAGCAACCCGTGGGCACAGCGGGTCGACACACCCGGCGCGCGTGCCTTCCTGAGCCGGTACGTCACGCTCCCGTAGCGTCGGCGACGAGGAGCGCCGCAAGCGGCTCGAGCAGCGACACGAGCTCGTCGAGCTCGTCCTGGTCGAGGATCTCATAGGGCGTGGCGGCGAGGTCGTCGGTGAGGTCCTCGACCCGCTGCTTGACCGCGTGACCCCGGTCGCTCAACCAACCGTCGCCACCGATCAGCCCGCGATCGCGCATCCCGTCGACAACCGCCGAGAGCTGCGCGGCCGGGAGGTGCTGGACGCGTCCGAACGTCGCCGCCGGCATGCCCATGTCGAGGGCGAGGAGGACGTGCGCTTCGAGGCGGCCGATGCCCTCCGTCATCAGCGCGACGATGTGGCCGTCGCCGCGGTGCTCGCGCAGTAGCGACGCTGCGTGGAAGAGACGAGCGACCACCTCGTCGGGCACCGGGAGCGCCCGCAACGCGGCGTACATCGGTCGACCCTCATACGGTGCGCTCGTGGCGGCCTTCGTCAAGAGGACGGCGGCGCGGGTGAAGCCGGACGCGTCGACGTGCTCGCCGAGGATGCGCCGCAACGCCTTCACGCAGCCGGCCTGGCGCGCAGCGATCGCCGCTTCCGGCGTGGTGGTGCGCCACACCTTCGGGATGTGCCGTGCGACCTCGCCGGGCGCGAAGTTGTAGAAGAGCGCATCGACGACTTCGGGTGGTGCAAGGCCGAGCGGCGCCGCCCGTCCGGCGAAGTACGTGTCCCAGTAGTTGGTGAACCCCAGGGCGAACATCGCCTCGTTCGGTTCGTCGGCCGAGTACGGGATCACCCCGATCGGCTCGACGAGCTCGAACATCCTGCGCGCGACCGGGTTCACGTTCTGCTCCTCGTCCTGCACGCTGACGCCGTTGCGGTCTGCACGATCACTTCGACGACGGCGCGTCGCCGGACTCATCGCACACGCCCGTCGCTGACGGGCACGTCTCAGGGCGCGAGCGCCGCCCGCAGTTGGTCCAGTCGCGCCGGCACGACCGTCCAGTTCACCCACCGCCCGGCCTTCTCGCCGGTGATCAAGCCGGCATCGGCCAGCACCTTCGTGTGATGGCTGATCGTGGGCTGGCTCTTGCCGACGGGCTCGATCAGGTCGCAGGAGCAGCACGTCCCGGACGCGGCGATCATCGAGAACACGCGGAGGCGCACCGGATCGGCCAGCGCGGCGAACGCCTTGGCCAACTCGGTGGCGTGACCCTCGGCGAGCGGCTCGACGAGCATCGAGCAGCAGTCCGCCATCGTCAACCGTCGCGCCCTCGTCGCACCAGCCACCCGAGATCCTCCATCGAAGATATTGACATCTGTCGATCTGTAGCCGAGAGTAACTGATCGACAGCAATCAATCTATCGGAGGTTCCACGTGTCCCGCGTGCAGCTCGCCCTCAACGTCCCCGACATCGACGAGGCCGTCGCGTTCTACTCGAAGCTCTTCGCCACCCAGCCCCACAAGCGCAAGCCCGGCTATGCCAACTTCGCCATCGCCGATCCCCCGTTGAAGCTCGTGCTGTTCGAGAACGCCGGCGCGCACGACCGGCTGAACCACCTCGGGGTCGAGGTCGGCGACAGCGACGCGGTGTGGGCCCACCAGCAGCGACTCGGCGACGCGGGCGTCAAGGCCGTCGACGGATCCGGCACGTGCTGCTTCGCCGCGCAGGACAAGGTGTGGGTCGACGCCCCCGACGGCGCGTGGGAGATCTACACCGTGCTCGCCGACACCGACGCGGGTTCGGCACAGGCCTGTTGTTCCTGACTCACTCGTCGCGGAGGGCCTCGGGGTTGACGACGTTGATCGGCCGTCCGTCGCGATACGCGTTGATCTGCTCGTAGATGTCGGTGAACTGGAGGTCCCACTCGTCCTCGGTCACGTAGCCGATGTGCGGCGTCGCCACGAGGTTCGGGTGCTGGATGAACGGCTGGTCGGCGTCGACGAGCGGCTCGACCTCGTAGACGTCGACGGCGGCGTGGCCGGGGCGGCCGGCGAGGAGCGCCTCCTCCAGGGCACCGGGCTCGACGAGACCGGCTCGCGACGTGTTGACGAACACCGCGTCGGACCGCATCGCCGCGAGATCGGCCCGGGTGACCACATGACTGGTCGCCCCGGTGAGACGGATGTGGACGCTGACGATGTCGGACTCGCCGAAGAACGCTGCTCGGCTCGGGGCGACGTCGGCACCGTCGGCCGCCGCCCGCGCGCGGCCGTCGTCGGATGCCCACCACCACGTCCGCATCCCGAACGCGGCGGCATAGTCGCTGACCGTCCGGGCGATCCGCCCGTAGCCGTACAGGCCGAGCGTCCGACCGCGAAGGGTGCGGCCGACGCCCATCTGCCACGAGCCGGCCTTCAGCGACGCGACCTGCTGGGGGATCTGGCGCATCGACGCGAGGATCAGCGCCCACGTCAGCTCCGCGGTGGCGTAGGACGGCGTGTCGGCGTGGAGGTTCGAGCACAGCACCACGCCGTTTCGCGTGCAGGCGTCCACGTCGACGTGCGGGTACACGCTGCGTTGGCTGATGAGCTGCAGCTGCGGCAACCGGTCGAGCAACTCACCGCGGATCGGGGTCCGCTCCCGGATCAGCACCAGCGCTTCGGTGCCGGCCAGACGCTCTGCGAGCGCGTCGGTCCGCTCCTCGTGGTCGTGGTACACGGTCACCTCGTGCCCGTCCAGGAGGCGGAAGCTCGGCAACCCCCGCAGGGTGTCGAAGTAGTCGTCGAGGATCGTGACCCGCACGTCCCGATATTCCCCTGCCGCCTACGGCCCTGGGTGGTCGAGGACTCGGGGCCGGTACTCGACGAGCTGCGTGCGGCCGTCGAACGTACGACTGTCGATCATCTCGAGCGCGACGTCCGGGTAGCCGTCGTAGATCCGCTCGGCGCCCGTCGCGCCGGTGATCACGGGGAACATCACGACGCGGAACCGGTCGACGAGCCCGGCTCGCAGCAGCGACCGGGCGAGGCTCACGCTCCCGATGGTGCTCAGGATGCCGGCGGTGTCCTGCTTCATCGCTCGAACGGCCTCGGCCGCGTCGCCGCGCACGAGTGTGGAGTTCGCCCACGCGAGCGGCTCTTCGAGTGACGACGAGAACACCACCTTCGTCGCTCCCGTCAGCCCACCGACGGACGCCTGCTCGTCGGCGGAGAACTCGTCGACTCCCTCCGGCGTCTGCCCGGCGGCGAAGCCCGACATCAGGCGGTACGTGTTCGCACCCATCAGGAAGGTGACCTCGGGTTGGCCTTCGAGCCACGCGAAGTACTCCGGTCCTTCGAGGCCCCACCACCCCGGCCACCCGTCGCCGGACGCGTACCCGTCGAGCGAGGTGATGAAGTCGACGAGCAGCTCTGCCATGGGCATCTCCTCTCACTCGGCCCAGTCGTCGGGCGTCATGTCGTTCTTCGCTGCGAGCTCCTGCAGGAACCGGGGCATTCGCCCCGCGCCGAAGTCGTAGAAGCGAACCCACGTCGGCGTGATCGCGATGCGAGCCATCCGGTCGTACATGCGACGCACGTTGTGCTCGAAGACCGCGGCCGCGTCGGGGGCCATCGAGCGCCGCGCCGCGGCGAGGTACTCCGGTACGACACCCTCGACGATCTCCACGTTGGCCTGCCCACGAACCGAGAGCGACCGCGCCCCGCCGGGCGTGTCGCCGGCATCGATCGCCAGCGCGACGTCGCCACGGGCTGACAGCGCCTCGACCTTCGGTGCGGTGGCGGCCGTCGAGACCACGAACTCCTCGCCGGTCCAGAACACACCGACGGGGACGACGCGCGGCGTGCCATCGGCCGCGATGTAGGCGAGGTGCGCCGACGAGGACGACGCGAGGAGCTCCTGCGCGCCGGGGGCGGCCAACTCAGCTTCGATCTCTTCCGGTCCCACGTCGCCTCCCTCGTTCCGGCGCGCACCCCATGCTGCCCGCGTCCACACGACGGCGGGGTGGTAGACGCGGTCGGTGGCATCGCCCCAGACGCTGAGTGAGACCGACCGGCGCCTCGTCGCAGCCTGGGCCGCCGACTGCGCGGCGCGTGTCCTCGCCATCTTCGAGGACGCGGCGCCGGGCGATGCCCGCGCTCGCGCGCTCGTCGACCGGGCACGCGCGTACGCCGCTGGCGAGTTGGGGACCGCCGAGTGCGTTCGCCGTCGCTTCGCCGGTGGCGTCGGGGCCGGCGAGGTCGGACCCGCCGCGCTGGCCGCCGCTCGAGCCGCCGGTCAGGCTGCCGCCGTCTGCCACATGGGCGCGCACGCGCTCGGCGCGGCCGCGTACGCAGCGGCCGCGGCCGGGCTGGCAGCGCGTGACGGGCAGGATGCCGTCGAGAACGAGATCCGCTGGCAGGTGGGGCGGATGTCGCCGGAGGTCCGCTCGGCCGTCCGGACGCTTCCGCCGGTCGGCGAGGATCGTTCCGGCCCGCTGGGGCCCGGGCTGCTCGCGTCCGGTCAGCTCGGTGTGATCATCCGCACGTTGCAGGCCGTGCTCGTCGACACGGACGGCTGATCGTCAGGCCGGCCCGACGCCGCCCAGCGACGCGTGGGCGGGGACACGCGCCTCACGGACGAACACGGATGACCGTCTTGCCGGTCACCCGCCCGGTCGGGTTCAGCGCGGCGACGGCGTCGTCGAGACGGGCGACGTTGCCGATGTGCGTCCGCAGCCGTCCGTCGCGCACTCGCTGGACGATCTCCTGCAGTTGGGCGCGATCGGCCTCGACGACGAAGTCGACCGCCAGACCGTCGGGCGGGCGCGCGCC
>DASSOZ010000091.1:0-19596 GCA_035700105.1 Acidimicrobiales bacterium | reverse complement strand
CTACACGTCGAACGGCTACGCCAAGGACGGCTTCGCGGCGACGTTCGAGGGCGCCCACCGGCCGTCGATCAAGATGCTGTCGATGGAGCGGGCGATCTACGACTTCCTCGCCTCGCTGATCTTCGACCGGCTGTTCGTGCGGTTCCCGAACCTGCGTGTCGCGTCGGTCGAGAACGGGTCGGAGTTCCTGCCCGACCTCTTCCGCAAGCTGCGATCCACGGCTCGCAAGCTGCCCGGGTTCTTCTCGGAGGACCCGGTCGAGACGTTCCGCCGCCACATCTGGATCAACCCGTTCTGGGAGGACGACGTCGAGGAGATCGTCGACCTCATGGGCGCCGACCGGGTGATCTTCGGGTCGGACTGGCCGCACATCGAGGCGCTGCCGGAGCCGCTCGACTACGTCGTCGAGCTCAAGCCGTTCGACGACGACACGCAGCGGCTCATCCTGCGCGACAACGCGCTCGCGCTGACCGAGCTGCGCCCGGCCTAGCAGACCTCACCGGTTTTGACAGCAGGAGCGGTACCGAAATGGTGCTTCTGCTGCTGGCAAAACGAGGTCAGGGGACGAGGCGCTGGCGCAGCTCGTCGCGCTGGGCCTCGAAGTCGTCGAGGCTGATGCGGCCGTCGTCGTACGCCTCGTGGAGGGCGGCGAGGGCGGCGAGCGTCTGGGCCTCGTCGTACTGCACGGCGGGCGCTTCTTCCGTCTCGTCCTCGCCCGGGACGTCGTCACGGTTGATGCGGCGGTCGCGCTTGGCCATCTGCTTCTGCTGCTTGTCGCGCTCGCGCTGCAGCTTGCCGAAGGTCGTCCGCTTCTTCGCCATGGAAACGACCAACCTACCGCCGACGGCCCGGAACGGCACTTCGGGCCCGGACATTCGCCCCGAATACCCCCGATCCGACCGGGTAGCGGGGCGCCCCGGTCGTCGCCCGTCCCGGCACCCCCCTGACCGGGGCGGGCGATGGACTTCGTGCGCTACGCCGGCTGCGTCTTGGCCAGATCGACGCAATCGGACCCGGTGCCGCCGGGCGCCGGGCGGTGCAGCACCGCCCGCGTCGGCACCAGCGTCACCGTCTCGGCGGCGTCGTCGACGGTCGCCGTCGCGTCGACGATCAGGCTGAACTCGCCGGGACCGGCGCCGGGCCACAGCAGCGTCACCTCCGGGCGGACGGCGGCGTTGGCCCGGCTCGTCCGGCCCGCGCCGGCCCGCAGGCGGTCGCCGTCCCACTGCGGGGCGACGGCGACGGCGTGGGGCCGGGCGTCGTCGGTCACGGTGAGGAGGAACGCCGGCCCGAACCCGCCGATCTCCTCGCGCAGCCTGTCGATCGGAACGGGAAGGCTCACTTGTGCAGCCTCTGACATTGTTCGCTCGCCTTCGGCTCGCTCATCGGCCACCAGGCTAGACAGGACGGCCGTGGACGACGCCGTCGAATCGCCGCTGCAGGGCACGATCGTGTCGGTGGACGTCGCGCCCGGCGAGACCGTCCGGCCCGGGCACCAGCTCGTCGTCATCGAGTCGATGAAGATGGAGCACGTCGTCGCCGCCGAGTGGGCCGGCGTCGTTGCGTCCGTCGCCGTGTCCGCGGGAACGACGGTGATGCCCGGCGACCCGCTCGTGGTCGTCACCCATGCCGACGTCGACGCGGGCGCGTCCGTGGACGACGACGTTCGCACGCTCGAGGCGGGCGGCGCCGTGCGGGCCGACCTCGCCGAGGCGATCGAGCGCCACGCGGTCGGCCACGACGACCGGCGCCCGGAGGCGGTGGCGAAGCGACACGCCGCCGGGCGGCGCACGGCGCGGGAGAACGTCGACGACCTGTGCGACGGCGGGTCGTTCG
Organism: Acidimicrobiales bacterium; assembly: GCA_035700105.1. GTDB lineage: Bacteria > Actinomycetota > Acidimicrobiia > Acidimicrobiales > DASSOZ01 > DASSOZ01. The sequence goes on along the minus strand of DASSOZ010000091.1, from coordinate 17,760 downwards.
TCGAGTACGGCGCGCTCGCAATCGCCGCGCAAAGGCGCCGGCGGTCGCTCGACGACCTCATCGCCCGGACGCCGGCCGACGGGCTCGTCGGCGGCGTCGGCACCGTCGACGGCCGGCCGGTCGTCGTCATGTCGTACGACTACATGGTCCTCGCCGGCACGCAGGGGCTGCAGAACCACCGCAAGAAGGACCGCCTGTTCGAGCTCGCCGACCGGCTCCGCACGCCCGTCGTGTTCTTCACCGAGGGCGGCGGCGGGCGGCCCGGCGACACCGACGGCACCGGGGCGACCGGGCTCGACACGATGGCGTTCCACCTGTTCGCTCGGCTGAGCGGGCGCGTGCCGCTCGTCGGAATCGTGGCCGGCTACTGCTTCGCCGGTAACGCCGCGATCCTCGGCTGCTGCGACGTCGTCATCGCCGTGCGGGGCGCCAACATCGGCATGGGCGGGCCGGCGATGATCGAGGGCGGCGGCCTCGGCGTCTACTCACCAGACGAGGTCGGCCCGACCGACGTGCAGGTCGCCAACGGCGTCATCGACGTACTCGTCGAGGACGAGCGCGAAGCCGTCGCCGTCGCGAGGCAGTACCTGTCGTACTTCACGCAACCCGTGCTCGACGGGGGCACCTGCGCCGACCAGACGCTCCTGCGCGACGTCGTCCCGGAGAACCGGCTGCGGTCCTACGACGTGCGCCGCGCGCTGCACCTGCTCGCCGACGAGGGCAGCGTCCTCGAGCTGCGGCCGTCGTTCGGGCGCGGCATGGTGACCGCGCTCGTGCGCATCGGGGGCCGCGCCGTCGGCGTCGTCGCCAACGACCCCATGCACCTCGGTGGTGCGATCGACGCGCCCGGTTCCGACAAGGCGGCGCGGTTCCTGCAGCTGTGCGACGCGTTCGACGTGCCGGTGCTGTTCCTGTGCGACACGCCTGGGATCATGGTCGGGCCCGACGTCGAGACGACCGCGCTCGTGCGGCACGTGAGCCGGCTGTTCGTGACCGGCGCCAACCTGTCCGTGCCGTTCATGACGATCGTGCTGCGAAAGGGCTACGGGCTCGGCGCGCAGGCGATGGCCGGCGGCACGTTCAAGGCCCCGGTGTTCTGCGTGGCGTGGCCGACCGGCGAGTTCGGCGGCATGGGCCTCGAAGGCGCGGTGAAGCTCGGCTACCGGCGCGAGCTCGAGGCGGTCGCCGACCCGCACGAGCGGCAGGCGCTGTTCGAGGAGATGGTCGCCCGCATGTACGAGCACGGGAAGGCGGTGTCGACAGCGTCCTTCTTCGAGATCGACGACGTGATCGACCCGGCCGACTCACGCCGCTGGATCGTCGCCGCGCTCGACGCGTCGCCGCCGTCGACGCCGTGGCGCGAGCGCGACGGGAAGAAGCGGCCGCACGTCGACACGTGGTGACGCCGTCGGCGTGACAAGAATGTCGGCGATGCCACGGATCTCCGTCCCGCCCGACCGCGACCCGCTCATGTTCCTCTGGTCGGAGCGGGCGACGGGACTCACGCCCAAAGCGGCGGCGTTCAGCGACGCGGTGTACACCGCGTCGTCGCTGCCGATCCGCGAGTTCGAGGCGGCGCGCACCCGCATCGCCCAGATCAACGACTGCAAGCTCTGCCGTGAGTGGCGCACGGCGCCGGACGAGGTCGACGAGGAGTTCTACGCCCACGTCGGCGTCGACCCGTCGTGGTCGCAGTTCTCGGAGCGGGAGCGGCTCGCAGCGGAGTTCGCCGAGCGGTTCGCGCTCGACCACCTGTCGATGGACGACGAGTTCTGGTCGCGCCTGCACGCGGCGTTCGCCGACGACGAGCTCGTCGACCTCGGACTGTGCGTCGGGTCGTGGATCGCGTTCGGGCGACTCAACCGCGTGTTCGACGTCGACGGCGCCTGCCGGGTCCCGCTGCACTCCCAGTCGCCGTCGTGAACCCGGCGGCGTTCGCCGCCTGGCTGCTCACCGCGCTCGCCGGCTTCGTGCTGTTCGCGACGTGGGCGGGCGGGGGCGGCATCACGCGCTCGAACGGCGGCGCGTTCTCTCCCGTCGTCGTGTTCGCCCACCTCGGCCTGGCGGCGATCGGGCTGTTCGCCTGGATCGTGCACCTCGTGTCCGGGTCGGACGGTGCCGCGTGGGTCTCCGTCGGTGCGCTCGTGCCGCTCGTCGTTCTCGGCCTCGTCATGGTGGCCGTGTGGCTGGACGGCCGGTCGTCGTCCGACAACGTCGATCCGGCGACCCGCCCGCCCGAGCAGTGGTTCCCGTCGTCCATCGTCGTGCTGCACGGAGTCGGCGCGGTGCTGACGGTGGTCCTCGTGGTCGTCGCCGCCGTGCGCGCCTGACGCCGGTGGCGCTCGGCGGGCAGTTCCGCCGGCTGTGGGTGGCGTCGGCGCTGTCGAACCTCGCCGACGGCGTGTTCCAGGTCGCGCTCCCGCTGCTCGCGGTGACGCTGACGAAGAGCCCGGCGCTCGTGGCGGGCGTCGCGCTTGCGCAGCGGCTGCCGTGGCTGGTGATGGCGCTGCCCGCGGGCGCGCTGGCGGATCGCCTCGATCGGCGGCGCACGATGGTGCGTGTCGACGCGCTGCGTGTGATCGTGATGGGGGCGCTCGCGGCCGCCGTCGGGCTCGACGCGGCGTCGATGCCCGTGCTGTACGCAGCCGCCGTCGTGCTCGGCGTCGGCGAGACGCTGTTCGACACCGCCGCGCAGTCGATCCTGCCGTCGCTCGTCGACCGGTCGCAGCTGAGCGCGGCGAACGGCCGGTTGCAGGCGGTCGAGCTGACGGCGAACCAGTTCGTCGGTCCGCCGCTCGGTGGCGTGCTCGCTGCCGCCGCGCTGGCGTCGGCCTTCGCGGTCTCTTCGGGCGCGTACCTCCTGGCGGCGTTGGTGCTCGTGGCCATCGCCGGGTCGTTCCGGCCGCAGCGAGTCGTCGACGGCGGCCGTGCCGGGAGGGCCCCGTCGATGCGCGCCGACATCGCCGAGGGCGTGCGCTTCGTGTGGCGCAACGCCGTCCTGCGGACGCTCGCACTGATGCTCGGCGTGACGAACCTGGCGTTCACGGCGTTCTTCGCCGTGTTCGTGCTGTACGCCGTGCGGCCGGGTCCGATGGGGCTGTCGAAGGCGGGTTACGGCCTGTTCCTGACTGCGAGCGCCGTCGGCGGCGTCGTCGGGTCGTGGCTCGGACCGCGCCTCGAGCGCGCCCTCGGACGGGCCCGCTGCCTGTTCGTCGCCATCACCCTGTTCGGCGCGTCGCTCGCCGTCCCCGCGATCACGGCATCGGTGGCGGCCAACGCGACCGCGTTCGCGCTCGAGGGTGTGTGGAGCGTCGTGTGGAACGTCATCACGGTGTCGTTGCGCCAGCGCATCACGCCCGACCACCTGCTCGGGCGCATGAACTCGACGTACCGGCTCCTGGGCTGGGGCACGATGCCGATCGGCGCCGCCCTCGGCGGCGCGGTCGCGGAGTGGGCCGGCCTGCGGGTGACGTTCGCCGCCGCCGCACTGGTGCACCTGCCGCTGCTGCTCGGGTTCCTCGTCGTGACCGAGCGGCGCATCGTCGAGGCGGAAGCCGCCTACACGCCGAACCTGTCGGCGTAGAACCGCAGGGAGCCGCGCCGCTCGTCCACATCGATGCCGAGGACGCCGGGGTCGTGGACGATCGAACCGTGGCGTCCCCGCGGGTGCGTCGCCATGAAGTCGTCCATCGCGGCGCGCGTCGTCGCCGTGAACGGCTGCTCCGCAACGCGGTAGATGCGCTCGACCATGGCGACGTCGTCGGACATGAACTCGTCGAAGCGCACGTCGATCGTCTGCTCGGGTGGCAGCAGGTCACGGTCGCGCACGCACGCGCGCAGCATGGTCTCACCCCGTTCGGACCAGTACCGCCCGACGCGCGCCGGGTCGGGGTGGTCGAACGACATGCGGGCCGAGTAGGCGAGCATCGTCGCCATCGAGATCGTCACCGCGACGGGGTCGCGGTGGGTGACGACGAACGTGGCGTCCGGGAACACCGTCGACAGCGGGCCGAACTGCTCGATGTGCTGCGGGGACTTGAGCACCCACCGCTCGCCGCCGCGAAGGTACGTGAGCACCTGCATCACGCGCTTCAGGTACGCGTACGACGGCGTCTGGTCGGTGGCGAGGTAGGCGTCGCGCCACGTCGGCATCGGCGCCATCGTCTCGAACAGCATCGTGGAGAAGTCGATGGCGAGGAGCTGGATCTCCTCGTGCACGTGGTCGACCGTCATCTCGTGCATCCGCTTGAAGTGCGGCATCGCCTTGTTCACGACGCCGAGCGCGAAGTCCGTGCGGGCGAGGCGCGGGTCGGGCGTGATGCCGCGCTCGTGCGCCGGGAGGACCGGTTCGAGGGATTCCCAGTACGGCAGCGAGCGGAGCGACGGGTCGGCGGCGACGAGGTTGTGGAGGTGCGTCGTTCCGGTTCGCGGCAGGCCACAGATCACGATCGGCCGCCGGATCTCGACGTCGAGGACGTCCGGGTGCTCGGCGATCTCGTGCTCGATCAGCAGGCGGTTGCGCAGCAGCGACGTCAGCTGGCTGTGCGCGCCGACGAGTCCGGCGGCGCCGAGGTCGACGTCGGTCGTCAGCGCGTGGCACAGCAGCTCGAGGCGCGGGAGGAACGACTGGTCGCCGAAGTCGTGCAGCCCGCCTGCCTGCTCGGTCGCTGCCTTCATCAGCACGTCGGGTTCGAGCGGCGGCAGCGTCTTCGCCACGTCTTCGAGCGTGGCGCGCAGCTGGTGGATCTCCGGCGGGAAGACCGGGTCGGCGAGGTCGTCGAGTCGGACGGGCGCCGGCCGAGCGCTGGGCGTCGACGTCAACGGGTGAGGACCTTCGTCGTCGGGCGGGCCGGCGTCTCGTCGGGGAGGAACCAGCGGAACCAGATGCGGCCTCGGGGATGTCCGGCGGTCGACAGCCAGTTCGGCAACTCCGGGCCGGGGTCCGTGGCGGCGACGGCGATGCGCCACGAGCCGTCGTCGTCGTACACGACCTGGCCGCCGTTGATCGTGACGCGCTCGTACGCGTAGTCGTAGGTGTGGAGGAACTGGTTCCAGAGGCACACGTTCCAGAACGCGCAGTCGGGCGACCGGCCCTCGATGACGAGGATCTCGTCGTCGGCGAGGTCGAAGCTGCCCATCGCGTACGCGGCGTCGCCGGCAGCCCAGCCGAACGTCTGCGTCGGGACGGGGTACGGCTCGTCGACGGAGTTCGCCTCGCCGAGCCCGATCGGGACGATGCGCGCCTGGTCGCGCAGCCACGTGAGCGCGGCGCGGAAGCGACGGGCGAGGTCGGCGTCGGTCTCCCTGCGGTTCGACGGCGGGTCATCCGCCTCGATGCGCCACTCGACGCGCCGGCCGTGCACGGGATCGACGAGGTAGTCGCGCGTGATCGCGCACACCGCGTCAGACGTGAGGGTGATGTCGGCGTCGTCGGAAGGGCCGACGACGATCTCGAAGTCGCCGCCGGGACCGATGTCGACCTGGCGGTTGTTGACGGTGCCGACGATGCGCTCGGAGTACCGCCCGTCGTCCGGCCCGCCGTAGACCGTGAGGCTGAAGTAGACCGCGTCGCCGACCCGGCCTCGGACGCGGTACGTGCGGCGGGGGTCGATCGGCGCGTACTGGTAGTAGGCGTCGGCGTTGTCGCCACCCCACTTGCGGTAGGGCCCGACGATGTCGACGAACCGGGGCCGGTCGGCGTCGGCCCAGACGTAGGCGTCGAGGCCGACGGCGAGGATCGAGAACACCCACTTGTATCCCTCGAGCTGGCTGAGCTCGTCGAGCGGGTTGTCGGTCTGGGTGATGCGGCCCTCGAGCGAGCGCAGCTCGTCGAGGAGCTCGTGGAACACCGCGCTGGTCTGCGGTGCCAGCTCGTTCATCCCTGCACCCCTTCACGCCTCCGGTGGTCGAGCACGGTCAGGTCCCTCCTGGCAGGTCGAGGGCGGCGAGCATCGCCGGGGTGTCGATGGAGAAGTGGGCGCGCACGGCGCGGCCGTCACGGATCGTCCAGCGGTGGACCTCGGGGATGTCGAACCCGTTGCCGTTGGCGTTGACGGTGCCGGCGGTGCGACCGGCCTGGACCACGTCGCCGTCGGCCTCGAAGATCGCCTCGATCGTCACGGACGACGTGATCGCGCCCGTCAGCGCGAGACCGAACTCGGCGAAGCCGTCGTGGCCCGTGTGACGGCCACCCCACGGCAGGCGCTCGTCCTGGGTCACGACGACGGCCGCGTCGAGCAGCCCGAACAGCGCGTCGAAGTCCTTCGCCGCCATCGCGTCGTAGATCGCCCTCACGACCTCGATGTCGGTCATGGGCGGTCGACGCGCACCCACGCGCCGCCGTCGCGCGCGGACGCGCGGATCGCGTCGAGGACGCGCATCGTCTCGACACCGTCGGCGAACGTCGCCGGCGCCGGGTCCATCTGCGCCACGTCGGCACCGTCGATCGCGTCACGGAACCGCTCGAACAGCCGGGTGTAGGGACCGACGTCGAGTCCGGTCGAGTGGAGCCGGTCGTACGCGGTGACGAGCAGGTCCGGCGGCGGCGGATCCGGCGGGCGCACGACGAGGTCGGAGGGGACGTCGAGCGCCTGCGCCCCCGACGCGGTGTGCACCGTGACGGTGTCACCCATCTGGGTGATCGTCCCCTGGGTGCCGATGACGCGGTTGTCGACGAGGAACGGTCCACGGTCGGCTGCCGTCGACTGCAGCACGCCGTCGACGCCGGTCACCGTACGGAAGCGCACCGAGTAGCCGTCCTCGGCGGTCCAGCCGGCCCGGTCGACGATGCGGGGCAGCGCCGCGCTCACACCCTCGACAGGACCGAGCATCGTCGTGACGTGGTCGACGACGTGCGACGCCTGCGCGCCGAGCCACCCGCCGCCCTGCGACGCATCGGACCACCAGCCGGGCACCTCGTCGTCCGTGCTCGCCATGAGCGGGATGTGGAGCAGGAACGAGGCGAGCCGTGGGGTGCCGGCGGTGCCCTCGCGCACCGCCCGTGTCGCCAGCGCCTGCCCGGGCGAGAACCGGAACTCGTTGCCGACGAAGGCAACCACGCCAGCGGCACGAGCGGCATCGTGCAACGACCGCGCCTCGACGGCGTCGCGCGCGAACGGCTTCTCGCACATGACGTGCCTGCCCGCGGCGACTGCGGCACGCACGAGCGTGGCGTGGGTGTGCGGTGGCGTCGCCACCGTGACCGCGTCGGCTCCCGGCAGCGCGAGCGCCTCGTCGAGCGACGCGCACGCATCGGCGACGTCGAAGCGCGCCGCCCGCGCCTTCGTCTTGGCCGCGTCCCGCCCGACCAGCGCGACAACGTCGAAGCCGGCCGAGCGCAGGCACCGCACGTGCGTCAGACACCCGAACCCGGTGCCCACGACCACCGCCCCCGTCACGGCGGTGAGCCTGTCACACCGTCACAGACGCCGCGCCGGCGTCGGAGAACCTGGCCTCCTCCCGCAGCGGACGCTCCGGCAGCCGCAGCGCGACCAGCAGCGAGACGACACCGACGGGGATGGCGGCGACGAACACCCACGGCAGGGCCGACGCGAATGCCGACGCCGTCGAGCGTCCGTGCAGCCCGGCTTCGAGGATCGAACCGAAGATCGGCGTGGCGATCGTCGACCCGAGCGATCGGCCGAGCATCGCCGTCGACGTCGCGACACCGAGGTCGCGGTGGGCGACACCGTTCTGCACCGCGAGCAGCGACGGCTGCATCACGAACCCGACACCGGCGCCGAGCACGCCCGCCGCGACCGCGGCCACGACGACGGGCGTCGACTCGCCGAGGAGCGCGAGCACGGCGACGCCCGCCGCCATCACGGCCGACCCGGCGATCGGCCAGCGCCGCAGCCGTCCCGCCCGCTCGAGCCGCCGGCCGGCGAGCGATGTCCCGAGCGCGGTCGACACCATGAACGGCATCAGGACCAGGCCGGAGGACGTCGCGCTCACGCCGGCGACCTCCTGCGCGAACAACGGCACGAACACGATGCCGCACCAGAACAGCACGCCGCTCGTCACGTTGAGCCCCGTCGCGATGCGCACCGTGGCGTCACCGAGCACGCGGAGCGGCAGGACCGGTTCGCGCGCCCGGCGTTCCTGGCGGACGAACGCGGCGGCGAGGACGACGGCCACCGCCGCGAGCGCGACGCGGGCGCCGACGGCGTCGAACGACGCGCACAACACGATCGCCACGAGCGTGGACGTGAGGAGCGCCGACCCCGCCCAGTCGATCGCGTGGGTGATGCGCTCGTACGGAAGCCGCAGCGTGGCCGCCACCATGACGATCGCCAGCGCGCCGAACGGCACGTTGACGAAGAACGCCCACCGCCAGCTCAGGTGGTCGACGAACAGACCGCCGGCGAGCGGTCCGATCACCGCGGCGGCCGCGAAGATCACGCCCTGATAGCCGAGCCACCGGCCGAGCTGCCGTGCGGGCACGATGTCGGCGATGATCGCCATGGCGACCGTCGACAGACCACCGCTGCCGAGCCCCTGCAGCGTGCGGAACGCCAGGAGCTCGGGCATCGTCCGGGCGACGCCGCACAGCATCGACCCGGCGAGGAACAGCGAGATCGCCGTCATGAAGATCCGCCGGCGGCCGTAGAGGTCGCCGAGCTTGCCGTAGAGCGGCATCGCCGCCACCGACCCGAGCAGGTACGCGGTCACGACCCACGTGACGGCGTGGAACCCGCCGACGTCTCGCACGATCGACGGCAGCGCGGTCACGACGATCGTCCCGTCGACCGTGCTCATGATCATCCCGAGGTTCAGCGCGACGAAGACGGCGACGACCCGGCGCGGTGTCACGGCGTCAGCTCACCGCGCACGAACCGGTCGAGGTTCGATGCGAACAGCTCGGCGGCACGCCGGTAGCGGCCGAGCCCACCGTTCGCCGAGTGCGGCGTCACGGTCACGCGCGGGTGCGCCCAGTACGGGCTGTCGTCGGGAAGCGGCTCGACGTCGAAGACGTCGAGGATGGCGTGCTCCGGCACGCCCTGTTCGAGCGCGGCGAGCAGCGCGGCGTCGTCGACGAGCGACCCGCGCGCGACGTTCACGAGCACCGACCCCGGCCGCATCGCCGACAGGAAGGCGGTGTCGACGATCGGCGGGGCGCCGGGCGACGCCGGTCGGGACAGCACCACGACGTCTGCGTCGCTCGCCACGTCGGGCAGCGCGTCCGGCGTCACCATGAGGTCGACGGGCTCGTCGCCGGACGGCGAGCGCCGCACGCCGATCACGCGGGCGCCGAAGGCACGCGCCCGCGTCGCGACCTCCGACCCGATCGCGCCGAGGCCGATCACGAGCCAGGTTGTCCCGAGGACCTCGCGGAAGTCGTGGTGCGCCCACGTCCGCTCGCGCCGCGCCGCGTCCCACTCGCCGGGTCGCTGGTAGTGGCGCAGCACCATCGCGAGCACGTACTCCGCGATCGGCGTCGCGTTGACGTGTGAGGTCGTCAGCAGCACCCCGCGTGCGCGGAGCTCGTCGAACCCGGCGCCGTCCGTCCCGGCCGACGACGTGTGCACCCAGCGCACGCGCGGGGCGGCGCGGAGGCCGGCGAAGAAGACGCCCAGCGTCCCGCCGTGCCACAGGTCGGCCGACAGCCACGCCGCGTCGACGGACGACGTGTCGGCGCCGGGCACGACGTCCACGAAGCGCACGGACGGCTCGACGAGGTCGCGCACGGTCGCCACCGCCGCCGCCGACGCGAACACGTCCATCGCCGGCGCCGCCGCTACCGGGGCACGCGGGGCAAGCCGAGGCCGGCGGCGCCGATGATCTCGCGTTGGACCTCGTTGACGCCGCCCCCGAACGTGCCGACGATGGCCCGGCGGTACTCGGCCTCGAGCTTGCCGTGCAGGAGCGCGCCGGGCGATCCGTCCTTCAGAGCCGCCGCCGGCCCGAGCACCTCCATCAGGCGGTGGATCGACTCGATCCGCAGTTCGGTGCCGTAGACCTTCATCGCCGACGCGTCGGCGGGGTTGAGCCGACCGGACTCCTGCAGCCACGCCACACGCCAGTTGAACAGCTGTGCCGCCTCGGCCTTGGCCCGCACCCACGCGAGCGCGACGCGCACCCACTCGCGATCGGCCACGCGCCCACCCTCGGGTGCCGGCGTCGACGCCGCCCACTCGCTGACCGCGTGCAGGTTGCGGAAGATCCCCGCCGCGGGGCCGAGCGCGACGCGCTCGAAGTTGAGCTGTGTCGTGATCATCTTCCACCCGCCGTGCTCGGGACCGACGAGGCGGTCGACGGGCACCCGCACGTCCTCGTAGTACGTGGCGTTCGTGTGGCCGCCGCCGACGACGTGGATCGGCGACCAGGAGAAACCCGGCGACGACGTGTCGACGATGAGGATGGAGATCCCCTTGTGCTTCGGCGCGTCGGGATCGGTACGGCAGGCGAGCCAGATGTAGTCGGCGTCGTGCGCGCCGGTCGTGAAGACCTTCTGTCCGTTGACGACGTACTCGTCGCCGTCGCGCACGGCGCGCGTCCGCAGCGACGCGAGGTCGGTGCCGGCGCTCGGCTCCGTGTACCCGATCGCGAAGTGGACGTCGCCGGCGAGGATGCCGGAGAGGAACTCGCGCTTCTGCGCGTCGGTGCCGAACTGGGCGATCGTCGGCCCGACGGTGTTGAGCGTCACCATCGGGATCGGGGCGCCGGCCCGCTCCGCCTCTTCGAGGAAGATCAGCTGGTCGACGGGGCCTCGGCCGTGGCCGCCGTACTCCTTGGGCCAGCCGACGCCGAGCCAGCCGTCGGTGCCCATCTGCTTGATGATGCGGCGGTACCGCGTGCCGAACATGTCGCCCTCGTCCTCGATGCGCGACTCGCCGGCCATGAGGTCGGAGAAGTACGCCCGCAGCTCCTTCTGGAGCGCCCGCTGGTCGTCGGTGAGGTCGACGAACATCAGACGCCGGCCTCGACGTCGATCTGCAGCAGGTTGGGCGTCGCACCACCGAGCGCGAGCTCGATCGCCTTCGCCCACAGGAAGTAGCGGTGGATCGGGTAGTCGGTGTCGACACCCATGCCGCCGTGCAGGTGCTGACACGCGTGAGCGACGCGGTGCCCGGCGTCGCACGCCCAGAACGCGGCGATCGCGAGCTCGTCGGACGCAGGCACGCCTTCCGACAGCCGCCAGATCGCGGACCACGCCGTCGCCGACGCCGCCTGCACGTCGATGTAGGCGTCGGCGAGGCGCATCGTCGCGCCCTGGAACGTGGCGATCGGCCGGCCGAACTGCTCGCGCTCGCTGATGTACGAGGCGGTGATGCGGACCGCGGCGTCGAGCACGCCGGCCATGGTCGCCGCGTACGCGGCGCGGACGTCGTCCCACAGCGCGTCGATCGCGTCCTGGCCGCCGAGCCGCGTCATCGGCACACCGTCGTCGAACGCGACGCGCGCCTGCGCCTCGCCGTTCGTCGCGGTCGCCGGCTCCCGGCGCACGCCGGTCGCGTCGGCGTCGACGCAGTACAGCCCGTCGGGGGCGGTGACGACGAGCCGGTCCGCGGCCATCCCGTGCGGGACGCCGACGCGCTCGCCCGCCGCGGCCGGGTGGCGGACGTCCGCACCGGCCGGGTCGTGGATCGCGAACGTGGCGAGTGTCGAGCCGTCGGCGATCCCTTCGAGGGAGACGCCGGCGCGCGCGAGGGCGCGGCCGGCGATCGCCGTCGCGAGGAGCGGCACCGGCGCGACGTGGCGACCGATCTCCTCGAGCACGACACCGAGCTCCATCATCCCGAACCCGCCGCCGCCGGCCGCCTCCGGGAGCGCGATGCCGACGAGCCCGGCGTCGCACAGCGCCGGCCACGGATCCGCCTCGCCGTCGAGGATCTTGCGAGCGAGACCGCGCAGGTCCTCCTGCTCTTCGGTGAACGAGAAGTTCATGCGAGCCGTGACCGTAACGCCGTTACAACGGTCTCGCCGAGTGCCGCGATCTGCTCACGGGCGGCGCTCGGCGACACGCCGGGGACATGGATGCGGAGATCGACGGCGTCGCACCCGGCGCGCCCCGCCGCGTCGGCGACGGCGTCCGCGTCGCCGAGCACCTGATCGCCCTTCCACCGCGCCTGGGCCTTCGCCGGCGAGTACGAGCGGTAGACGTCGACCTGCGCGTCGAACAGGTCGCCCGGCGGAGGACCGACCCACGCCCGGCGCACGAGCACGCAGGACCGAGTCCCGCCCGCGGCCCGGTACGCGTCGGTGAGCTCGCGGATGCGCTCGGGCGTCGACAGCGAGTCGAACAGCAGCCCGACGTCGTTCGCCGCGGCCCGGCGCACCGCGGTGAAGCCCATCGCCGCGCTCAGGACCGGCACGGGGTGCTCCCTGCAGCGCACGACGGCCGGGTCGCCGTCGACGGTGGCGCCGTCGCGTCCGCTGAGCGCAGCGGCGACGACGCGCAGGCCGTCGGCGAACCGGCGGGTGAGGTCGTCGTGCGGGACGCCGAGGCGGACGAAGTCGTCCGTCAGTCCGCCGGCGGCGAGCCCGACGCCGACGCGCCCCGGGAAGCGCGCTGCCAGCCACGCGATCTCCTCGACGACGAGCGGCGCCGGCCGCAGCGGCAGCAGGAGGGGGCAGGGCGCCGCCCACGCCGGCGCCGCCATCGCGTCGAGCAGGAACCCGGCGGTCTGTATGGGGTTCGGCAGGTAGCCGGCGAACCCGCCGTGGTGCTCGGAGACCATCACGCCGTCGAACCCGAACTCGGCGGCGAGCGCGGCCTGCGCCCGCAGTTCGGCGACGACCTCCGTCGCCGGCAGGTCGTTGTGCGGGTACAGCCGCAGCGACACCGAGCCCTCGAACACGCACCCACTCTGGCGGCTTTCGGTGAGTTCGGCCTGCCAGAGCAGGCCGAAGTCACCGAAAGCCGGATTGGGTCGGGGTTCACAGCAGACCCACAGCCGGCCCTGCGATCCTGGGAGACCGTGGCCACCGACGCAGCGCGCATCCTCGTCGTCGACGACGAGCCGTCGATCGTCGACAGCGTCGCCACCGCGCTGCGCTACGAGGGTTTCGAGGTGCACGAGGCGCAGGCCGGGCGGGACGCGCTGAAGGCGGCCGAGGCGCTGCGGCCGGACCTCATGGTCCTCGACATCATGCTCCCTGACCTCGACGGCCTCGAGGTGACGCGGCGCCTCCGCCGTGACGGCATCCGCGTGCCCGTCCTCTTCCTGACCGCACGCGACTCGACCGAGGACAAGATCGCCGGGCTCACCGTCGGCGGCGACGACTACGTCACCAAGCCCTTCAGCCTCGCCGAGCTCGTCGCCCGGGTGCGCGCCATCCTCCGGCGGGTCGCCGAGGGCCCGGACCGCCAGTCCGTGCTGCGCTTCGCCGACGTCGTGCTCGACGAGGAGTCGCACGAGGTGTGGCGCGCGGGCACCCCGGTCCACCTGACGGCGACCGAGTTCAACCTGCTCCGCTACTTCATGCTGAACCCGCGGCGGGTGCTGTCGAAGGCGCAGATCCTCGATCACGTGTGGAACTACGACTTCAGCGGTGACGACAACGTCGTCGAGACGTTCGTGTCGTACCTGCGCAAGAAGCTCGACCGGCTCGGACCGCCGCTGATCCAGACCATCCGTCTCGTCGGGTACACGCTGCGCCAACCGAACGAGGACTGATGTCGCTGCGCGCCCGGCTCCTGGCCGCGTCGCTCCTGCTCGTCGTGTGCGGGCTGCTCGTCGCCGACGTCGCCACGTACAGCGCCCTGCGCCGCTTCATGTACACGCGCGTCGACGACCAGCTGCAGAGCGCGAACGACAGCATCCAGCAGGCGCTCGTCCGCAACGGGCGGTTCGCGATCCCGCAGGTCGACCTCGTCACCCGCCTCGTGCCCGGCGTGTTCGTGCAGCTGCGCGGACCGGGCGACGACGTGCTCATCGAGACCAGCGGGCGGCGACCGGGCGAGCCACTGCCGTCGCTCCCGAGGGCGGTCGGACCCGTGGTCGCCGCCCGCGGCGGCGACGGCGTCGTGCGCACGGTGCCGGCGACGACCGGGAGCGGCTCGTACCGCGCGCTCCTCACACCGATGGGGACCGGCTCGCTGGTCGTCGCGCTGCCGCTCGAGCAGACGTCGGACACCCTCCACCGTCTGTTCCTCATCGAGGTGCTCGTGACGGTCGTGGTCGTGGCGGCAGCCGCCGGTGTCGGTCTGTACCTGGTGCGGCTCGGCATGCGCCCGCTCGCCGACATCGAGCGCACGGCGACGGCGATCACCGGTGGCGACATGAGCCACCGCGTCGCCATCGACGACGAGCGGACCGAGGTGGGCCGCGTCGGCCGTGCGCTCAACGTGATGCTCGATCGCATCGACGTCGCGTTCGCCGAACGGCGGCGGTCCGAGGAGGCGGCGCGTGCGTCGGAGCAGCGGGTGCGGCGCTTCGTGGCCGACGCGTCACACGAGCTGCGGACGCCGGTCGCGGCCGTCCGCGCGTACGCCGAGCTGTACCGCCGCGGTGCCGACCAGCGCCCCCACGATCTCGCCCGCGCCATGCGATCGATCGAGGACGAGGCAGCCCGGATGGGCGTGCTCGTCGACGACCTGCTCCTGCTGACCCGGCTCGACGAGGGCCGGCCGCTGGCGCAGGCACCCGTCGACCTCGGCGCCGTGGCCGCGGACGCGGTGGCGGCGGCGTCGGCGGTCGACCCGGACCGGCCGGTGTCGCTGTGGGTCGAGGGCTCCGTCGAGGTGCTCGGTGATCGCGACCGGCTGCGCCAGGTCGTCGACAACCTGCTGGCCAACGTGCGGGCCCACACCCCGGCGGGCGCGCCCGCCGACGTGGCCGTGCGGCTGGACCCGTCGGATGGCTCGTTCGCGCTGCTCGACGTCGCCGACCGCGGGCCCGGCCTGTCCGACGACGCGGCCGCGCACGTGTTCGAGCGGTTCTACCGGGCCGACCCGTCGCGCGCCCGGGACGGTGCCCGCGATGGCGCCGACGGCGGCTCCGGTCTCGGGTTGTCGATCGTGCAGGCCATCGCGTCCGTGCACGGCGGCGGCGCGTCCGTCTCGTCGCGCCCCGGCGGCGGCTCCGTGTTCACCGTCCGCCTACCGCTCCTCCGAGACGACCCCCACGCGTGAGCCGAGCCGTCAGGTGGGCGCTGATCATCATGGTCGCGCTCGCGGTCACCGTCCCGGCGGGAACGTACGCGTACATCCACTGGATCTCCGACGACGCGCCGGCGCGACTGTCCCTCGACACCGCCGCCGACCCGCCGGGCGCGACGGTGCCGCTGTCCGGCGGTACGGACGGGACGTGGGTGCCGCACGCGTCGTCCTCGCAGGTCGGCTACCGCGTGAACGAGGTGCTGTTCGGTCAGTCGAAGGCGGCCGTCGGGCGGACCTCGGACGTGACCGGGTCGATGACGATCACGGGGACGACCGTGTCGAACGTGTCGCTCGTCGCCGACATGACGACCGTGTCGAGCGACGAGGGTCGTCGAGATGCGCAGTTCCAGGGGCGGATCATGGACACGGCGCGCTTCCCCACCGCCACGTTCGAGCTGACGTCGCCGATCACGCTGCCGTCGCCCGACGCGACCATGGCGAACGTCGAGGCGACCGGCGACCTCACGCTGCACGGCACGACGCGCCCGGTCACCTTCCACGTCAGCGCCCGGCGCACCGGCGGCACCGTCGCCGTCAGTGGCACGATCCCGATCGTGTTCGCCGACTACGGGATCCCGAACCCGACGTTCGGCCCGGTCACGACCGAGGACCATGGCGAGCTCGAGTTCCTCGTGTCGTTCACGAAGGAGCCGTAGCGTCCCCCCGGGCGTGCCGCTCCTGCCACGCCCACCACGCCTGGAAGCCGCCGGTGACGTCGGTGGCGTTGGCGAGCCCCAGCAGCTGGAGCGTGCGGGCGGCGAGCGACGACGAGAAACCCTCGTTGCACACGAGGACGACGCGCTGGTGCAGGTCGCCGGTCGCTTCGTCGATGCGCCACGCGCTCGAGGGCGCGAGCCGCCACTCGAGCACGTTGCGGTCGACGACGACGGCGCCGGGAAGCGGCCCGTCGCGCTCGCGCTGCTCGAGCGGCCGGATGTCGACGACGAGCGCGCCGCTCGCCAGCTCGGCCGCGAGGCGCTCGGGCGCGACGCGGTCCAGATGGCGCCGGGCCTCGGCGAGGAGCTCGTCCAGCGTCTGCGTCATCGCCGCTACCGCACCCGGGGCGCCCACGCGTCGGGGTCGTCGACGAGACGTGCGACCCGCCGCGGCAGCTTGCCGCTGACGACGTCGGCGATCGTGACCGACTCGAGGACCATTCGGAGCGCGGCCCGCACCGCGATCCACACCGACTGCAGGTGCTCCGAGTCGCCCTCGTACGCGACCTCGTCAGGCCTCGACCCGCGCACCTCGGCGAGCGGGCCGTCGAGCGCGCGGAAGATGTCGGCCACCACGATGTGCTTCGCCGGGCGGGCGAGCCGGTAGCCGCCCGTGTTGCCGCGCTGGCTCGACACGAACCCGGCGCGGCGCAGGTCACCGAGGATGTTCTCGGCGAACTTCGTCGGAAGCCCCTGTGCCGTGGCCACCTCGTCGGCCTTCATCGGCGCGCCCTCCGGCGAGGCCGCCAGCGTGACGAGCGCACGGATGGCGTAGTCGACCCGCGCCGAGATGTACACGCACGACATCGTGGCGCGCGCCGCTTGTCTCCATCTTTCCTACAAACTCGATTGACTTACTCGGAATTACTGCGGCAGGATGCCGGCATGAAGCGACTCGCCGTCCCCCTCGTCGTCGTCGCCGCGGTCGCGCTGGCGGCCTGTGGCGGCGACACGGCCGCGGGATCGGCCGCCAGATCGGCCGGGACAGCACCGACGACGGTCCGCCTCGGCTACTTCCCCAACGTCACCCACGCGACGGCGATCGTCGGTGTCGAGAAGGGCATCTTCGCCCGGGCGCTCGGCGACGACCGGCTGAAGACCCAGACGTTCAACGCCGGGCCGGCAGCGGTCGAGGCGCTGCTCAGCGGGGCGATCGATGCGACCTACATCGGCCCGAACCCGGCCATCAACGCGTTCGCCAAGAGCAACGGCGCCGCCATCCGCATCATCTCGGGCGCGACGTCCGGTGGTGCCGCCCTCGTCGTGAAGCCCGCCATCACCTCCGCTGCACAGCTGAAGGGCAGGAAGCTCGCGTCCCCGCAGCTCGGCAACACGCAGGACGTCGCGCTGCGCAGCTGGCTCGCCGAGCAGGGTCTGGAGACCGACGCGCAGGGCGGTGGTGACGTGACGATCGTCCCGCAGGAGAACGCGCAGACGCTCGAGACGTTCCGCTCGGGGGCGATCGACGGTGCCTGGGTGCCCGAGCCGTGGGTCAGCCGCCTCGTGCTCGAAGGCGGCGGCAAGGTCCTCGTCGACGAGCGGTCGCTGTGGCCCGGCGGCAACTTCGTGACGACACATCTCATCGTCGCCACGACGTTCCTGCGCGAGCACCCCGACACCGTCAGGCGGCTCCTGAAGGGCCAGGTCGAGGCGAACGCGTTCGTGAACGAGCACCCTGACGACGCGCAGCAGCTCGTCAACGCCGGCATCGAGAAGTCGACCGGCAAGAAGCTCGCCGAGGCCACGATCCGGGCGGCGTGGCGGAACCTCACCTTCACGAACGACCCGGTGGAGGCGTCGCTGCGCACGTCGGCGGCACACGCGGAGGCGGTCGGGCTGCTCGGCAACGTCGACCTCGACGGCATCTACGACCTGCGCCTGCTCCACGAGGTCGAGGGCAAGTGAGCGGGCGGGTGCCGTGCTGACGCTGACCGGCGTGTC
>DASSOZ010000090.1:0-24929 GCA_035700105.1 Acidimicrobiales bacterium | reverse complement strand
TCCACCGTCGCGCTCGACGGCGTGGACCTCGAGGTGTGGCGCGGCGAGCTGGTGTGCGTCGTCGGCGCGTCCGGGTGCGGGAAGTCGACGCTGCTCAACCTCGTCGCCGGGCTCGACGCGCCGTCACGCGGCAGCGTCGCGGTCGACGGGCGGTGCGCGCTCATGTTCCAGGAGTCGGCGCTGTTCCCGTGGCTGACGGCGGCCGAGAACGTCGCGCTGCCGATGCGCCTTGCGGGCGTCGGCCGCGAGGAGCGCCGGGCGCGCGCCGACGAGCTGCTGTCGGCGGTGCACCTCGCGGGCCAGGGCGACCGCCGCCCGCACGAGCTCTCCGGTGGGATGCGCCAGCGCGTCGCGCTCGCCCGCGCGCTCGCGCAGGACGTCGACATCCTGCTCATGGACGAGCCGTTCGGCGCGCTCGACGCCATGACGCGAGACCTCCTGCACGACGAGCTCGAGCGACTGTGGAAGGAGCGGGGCCTGACGATCCTCTTCGTCACCCACAACGTGCGCGAAGCGAGCCGGTTGGGTGACCGCATCGTCCTGCTGACGAGCCGGCCGGGTCGTGTCGCGGCGACCTTCGACGTGCCGCTGCCCCGCCCCCGCCGCATCGAGGCGCCGGACGTGTCCGCCGTCGCCGCCGAGGTGACGGCCCGCCTGCGGGAGGAGGTGGTCCGCCATGCTCGCTGACGCGCGCGTCCTCGACGGCCTCGACACGCTCGCCCTCGAGGTCGCCCGGCGGCCGCCCGCGTGGGTGCGGGCGTGGGACTCGCTGTGGCCGAAGCTCCTCGCTGTCGCGCTGTTCGTGTTCGCGTGGCAGGCGGTGGTGTGGTCGGGCTGGAAGCCCGACTACGTGCTGCCCGGCCCCGCGAAGGTCGCACCCGCGCTCGGCGATCTCGTCACGACGCACGTCTTCTGGAAGGCGGTCGGCATCACGATGCAGCGGGCGCTGCTCGGCTTCGCCGCCGCCACGGTCATCGGCGGGCTGATCGGCCTCGCCGTGGCGCGCGTCCGGGTGTTGCGGGTCGGCGTCGGCTCGATGATCACCGGCATCCAGACGATGCCGTCGATCGCCTGGTTCCCGCTGGCGATCCTGCTGTTCCAGCTGAGCGAGTCGGCGATCCTGTTCGTCGTCGTGCTCGGCGCGGCGCCGTCGATCGCCAACGGCATCATCGGTGGCGTCGACCATGTGCCGCCGCTGCTGTTGCGCGCCGGTCGGGTCGTCGGCGCCCGCGGTGTCGCGATGTACCGCCACGTCGTCCTTCCCGCGGCCCTGCCGTCGGTGGTCGCGGGGCTGAAGCAGGGGTGGGCGTTCGCGTGGAGGTCGCTCATGGCCGGCGAGCTGCTGGTGATCGTGCCGGGCAAGCCGTCGATCGGTACCCGCCTCCAGTTCACGCGCGAGATGTCGGACGTGCCCGCGCTGATCGCGTACATGGTCGTGCTCCTCGTCATCGGCGTCGTCGTCGACTCGGTGTTCGGCACCGTCGACAGGGAGCTGCGCCGGCGGAGGGGTCTCGTTGGGTAGACCGAGCGGAGCGCCGACGTTCGCCATCCTCCGACAAGATCGGAGTTTTCGGGCTTCCGGAGGCGAGGAACTCCGATTCTGTTGGAGGATGCGACGTCCGGGTCGTGCGCCGGATCAGCGGGCCATGAGCTCGACGCGCGTCCCGTCCGGGTCGGCCACGAACACCAGGTCGATCCCGGGCGACGTGCGGGTGCCGGGCAGCAGCGTCCCGCCGTGGTCGACGAGGCGGGCGGCAACCGCGTCGACGTCGTCCACCCAGAACGAGACGTGCGTGAGGCCGCGCTGGTTGCGGCGCGACGCGGGCGTGCCGTCGACGCCGGGCGACGCGTAGGCGAGCAGCTCGATCTTCATCGCGCCGTTCGTGATCATCTGCGAGCGCAGGACGACCGGCGGGGCGACCTCGAGCGACGCGTCGAGCCCCGGCACCATCTCCGACGACAGGTCGTGGTTCTCGGCCCGCTCGAAGCCGAGGCCGTCGCACCAGAACCGCAGTGACGCGTTGATGTCCGACACGCACAGGCCGACGTGCGACGGGGTGATCACCGCTTCGCGAGGCGCAGCCCGGGACGCTCGGACGGCTCGACGAGCACGCAGTGCGTCCCCGCGTAGATCGACGGCATGCACTTGTTGCAGTGGACGCACAACGACTCCGTCGTGTCGCCCTTCTGCCAGCGCAGCAGCAGGTCGGGTTCGCGCAGCAGTGCACGCGCCATCGCCACGAACGCGAAGCCTTCGTCGAGTGCGCCCTGCACCGTGTCGAGCCGGTTGATGCCGCCGAGCAGGATGATCGGGATGTCGAGCGCGTCGTGGAACTGGCGCGCGTACGGCAGGAAGAACGCCTCTTCGAACGGGTACTCGGGCATGAACTTCTTCGAGACGAGCTTGAAGCCGGGGCGCATCCACGGCTTCATCGTCGCCGCCATCTCCGCGACCGGCGCGGCGCCGCGGAACAGGTACATGGGGTTGAGCAGCGAGCCGCCGCCGGTGAGCTGCAGCGCGTCGAGGCAGCCGTCGTCCTGGAGCAGCCGGCCGATCTGGATCGACTCGTCGAGCCAGAGCCCGCCCGGCACTCCGTCGTCCATGTTGAGCTTGGCCGTGAGCGCGACGTCGGTGCCGATCGCGTCGCGCACGGCGCGCACCACCTCGCGTGGGAACCGCGACCGACGCTCGACGTCGCCGCCCCATTCGTCATCACGCGTGTTGAGCTTCGGCGAGAGGAACGCGCTGAGGAGGTAGTGGTGGCCGAGGTGCAGCTCGATGGCGTCGAACCCGGCTTCCACGACGCGTCGAGCGGCGGCGACGAACTCGTCGGCGACGCGCCGGAAGTCGTCGGCCTCCATGGCGCGCGTGAACTTCATCGCCAGCGGGCTGAAGACCCGTGACGGTGCGATGCCGCGGATGCCGGCCGCCGCGGCCACGGGGCCGGCGTGGCCGATCTGGGCGGCGACCTTGGCGCCCTCGGCGTGGACGACGTCGGCGAGGTCGCGCAGGCCCGGGACGGCGTCGTCGGTGACGACGAGCTCGCCGGGCGCGCCGCGCGCGTCCATCGACACGCAGCAGAACGCGACCGTCGTCATGCCGACACCGCCGGCGGCGACGGCGCGGTGGTAGTCGATCAACCATGACGTCGGCTTGTTCTTGGGTGTCATGCCCTCGAACGTCGCCGCCTTGATGATGCGGTTCCGCAACGAGATCGGTCCGAGTTGCGCAGGTGCGAAGGGATCAACCGTCATGTCGCGTCCTCTTCGTCGTCTTCGATCGCGAACAGCCGCTTGAGGCCGGTGACCTCCAGCAGCACCGATACGCGGTGACTCGGCCGGCGGATGACGAAGCGCCGGCCCGCCTTCTGGGCGGCACGGTGCGCGCCGACGAGCACGCCGACGCCGGCGGAGTCGACGAACTCGACCTGTGAGAGGTCGACGACGACATCGTGGTCGACCTCGATGGAGTCGGTGATCGCGTCGCGGAGCGCGTGGCCGCCGTACGCGTCGATGTCGCCCTTGACCGAGATGACCGACCGATCGGGCGCACCGCTGTCGACGTCGATCTCCACCTGGCGGATCGTAGAGGACGGCGCGACGATCGCCCGATGCGCGGGGCGGAGGTGTACACGGCGGTCGCCGACGTCGCGGCCGGGTTCGCGGGCGAGCGCGCCGAGCGCCAGCAGCGGACGTCGCTCGACCCGGTCGACTTCGAGCGGCTGGCCGAGGCCGGGCTGCAGGGAACGGGCCTGCCGGTCGAGCGGGGCGGGCTGTGGTCGTCGGTGCACGAGTCGACGCGTCCGATCTGCGAGCTCTACCGGACGCTCGCCGGCGGCGACCCCGCGGTCGCGCTCGTCGCGGCGATGCATCCGTCGGTGCTGGCGTTCTGGCTGGCGACGCCCGCCGTCGACGACGACCCACCCGGCGTGGCTGCCGCGTGGACGGCACAGCGTGACTGGGTGTTCGACACCGTCGCGCGCGACGGCGCGTGGTGGGGGACGATCACGTCCGAACCGGGCAGCGGGGGCGACGTCACCAAGTCGAGGACCAAGGCCGTGCACGGCGACCGTGGCTGGCACATCAGCGGCGCCAAGCACTTCGGCTCCGGCACCGGGATCTCGTCGTTCATGCTCACGACGGCCGTGGCCGAAGGCGACGAGGGCGCCGACTGGTTCTTCGTGCCGATGGGCGGACGGCCGCTCGACGGGACCGCGGGCGTGACACTCACCGCGCCGTGGGACGGCCACGGCATGGCGGCGACGCAGAGCCACGCGCTGACGTTCGACGCGTGCCCGGCCGAGCGGTTCGCGTGGCCGGGTCACCTCGACGACGTGATCGCCGCCGCGGCCCCGTTCTTCTCGACGCTGTTCACCGCGGTGGTGCTCGGCATCGTCGACACCGCCATCGCGCTCGCGCGCGAGCAACTCGTGGCCAAGGGCGGCGCCGCGGCACTGCGCCCGTTCGAGCAGGTGGAGTGGGCGCGCGCCGACCTCGACGCGTGGACCGCGGTCCAGGCCTACGAGGGCGCGCTGCGGGCAATCGAGTCGATGCCGGTCACCGAGTCGAGACTCGTCGCGTTGCGGGCCAAGACGGTCGTCGCCGAGCTGGCGGAGTCGTGTCTGCTGCGCCTGTGTCGCGTGCTCGGCGGCGGCACGTTCTCGCGCCGTTCACCGTTCGGCAACTGGTTCGAGGACGTGCGGGCGCTGGGCTTCCTGCGCCCGCCGTGGGGACTCGCCTACGACGGGTTGATCGCCGGCACCACGTCGTCGACGAACACCTGAAGGCTCTCCCACGCGCGGTCGACCGGGAGGCCGCCGCACAGCGGATGGTGCACGAACACGAACGTCGGGTCGGTCGTCGCCAGCTCGACGCACTCGGCCGGCGTGCGGATCGTGTACTTGCCCTCGGCGCGCAGCTCGTCGACGGTCGTCGCCGCGCTGTACGCCGCCGAGTGCGTGTCGTTGTTCTGCCAACCGGCGTACGTCTGCGCCTCGTGGAGGAAGTGGTGCCCGAGCTCGGCCCACGCCTTGTCGGGATCGTCGGCGACGAACGTGAACGTCGTGTCGGGTGACGGCATGATCACGAACCCGTTCGTGCCGTGTTCCTTGCACTGGTCGAGGTAGTACGCCTCGAGGTCGGGGAGATCGGCGACAGGCCAGAACGGCAGACCGAACCGGGCCGCACGCCGCGCCGCGACCCTCGTGCGCCCGCCGACGAACAGCAGCTGCTGCGGGCTCGACTTCGGCGTCGGCGTGACGCGGATCGTGGCGCCGTTGTGCTCGAACGGCTCGCCCGACCACGCCTTCAGGATCGTGTCGAGGCAGTGGTCCATCAGCGCGCCGCGGCCGTCCCAGTCCTTGCCGTGCGCCCGGTACTCGATCGGCCGGTAGCCGAGGCCGGCGACCGCGCTGAGGCGGCCGTTCGACGCGAGGTCGAGGACGGCGACGTCCTCGGCGATGCGGAGCGGGTCGTGCAGCGGGACGAGCAGCGCCTGGATCGTCACGCGCACGTTCGTCGTGCGGGTGAGCACCATGCCGGCGGTGATCAGCGGGCTCGGGCTCCAGCCGTTCTCGGCGCCGTGGTGCTCCTCGAAGCTGACGGCCATGAAGCCGTGGCCGTCGGCGTACGCGGCCATCTCGATGCCGGCCCGGTAGCGCTCGCTCATCTCGGTCGGCTCGAGCCCCGGTTGGACGAAGTTGAACCGCAGCACGCTGATCATCGGCCGCGGATGGTAGAGGGCTACGTTTGCCCGCCATGCCCGACGCCCTCGTGGAGAAGCACGGTCACGTCCTCGTCGTGACGATGAACCGCCCCGCCCGCCAGAACGCGATGACGATGCAGATGTTCGCCCGCATGGACGACGCCTGGCACCGGGCGTCCGACGACGACGACATCCGGGTGTGCGTGCTGACCGGCGCCGAGGGCAACTTCTCGTCGGGCATGGACCTGCGGGCGATGTCGGGCGACGTCGACGCGACCGACGACCTCGACGTGTCCGATCGACTCGCGAACGACACGGACTTCATCTACCGCGGCCTGCTCAAGACGTACCGGCCGACGAAGCCGGTGATCGCCGCCGTCGAGGGAAACGCCATCGCCGGCGGCACCGAGATCCTGCAGGGAACGGACATCCGCGTCGCCGCCGAGTCGGCGCGCTTCGGCGTTTCCGAGGCGCGCTGGTCGCTGTACCCGATGGGCGGCTCGGCGGTGCGCCTCGCCCGGCAGATCCCGTACACCGAGGCGGCGGACATCCTGCTGACGGGCAAGCACATCACGGCCGCGGAAGCGAAGTCGCTGGGCCTCGTCGGTCACGTCGTTCCCGACGGGCAGGCGCTGGCGAAGGCGATGGAGATCGCCGAGGTCATCGCCGCCAACGGGCCGCTCGCCGTCGAGGGGATACTCAAGACGCTGCACGAGACGCAGGGCATGACCGAGGCCGAGGCGTTCGCGTTCGAGGCGCCGATCGGCATGGCCGTCTTCGGGTCGGCCGACGCGAAGGAAGGCCCGCGCGCGTTCGCCGAGAAGCGCCCGGCCAACTTCCAGCGCAAGTAGGCGTCGGCGGCGGGCGCGGGGGCGATGGACCCGGGCGGTGCGCCGAAGTGGTGGCCAGACCCGTTCGCGCGCGCCCCGTACCGCTGGTGGGACGGCGAGCGCTGGACGGGCTACGTCGCGGCCGGGGGCGACGCGGTCGAGTGGGACGGCGCACCCGTCGAGCCCTCCGACGCGTTGGCTCGCGGCGACGCCGAATGGGAGCCGGCGCCGCCAGGACTGCGGGGTGTGGGCGTCGCGCTCGCGGCGTTCGCGGTCGGCGTGGGCCTGTCGATCGGGGTGCAACTCGCGATCGCGGCGACGACGTCGGGCGAGACGACGCCGGCGCGGCGGGCATACGAACTGCTCGTCTCTTCGCTCGCGCTGTGGAGTGGACTCGTCGGTGGCGTCGTGTTCGTCAGCCGCCGGCGCGGCACGCGGTCGTTCGCGCGTGACTTCGGCGCTCGCATCCGGTGGTCGGACGTCGGGTACGGGCTCGCTGCGTCCTTGGTTGGTCGGGTGATCGCCGGCGTGGCTGCGTCACCGATTCCCGTGCCGTCACGGTCGATCGGCGACGACGAGCGCGACATCTTCAACGGTGCCGCCCACGGCACGACCGGGTGGCTCGTGCTCGTAGTCGTGGTTTGCATAGGTGCGCCGGTCGTCGAGGAGCTGTTCTTCCGCGGCCTCGTGCAGTCGCGCCTCGTCGCCCGCTACGGCGTCGTGTTCGGGCTCGTCGTGGCGTCGCTGCTGTTCGGTGCTGCCCACCTGATCGCGTGGGACGGACCGCTGACGCTCGCCTACGCGTGGAGCGTCGCCG
Source organism: Acidimicrobiales bacterium (assembly GCA_035700105.1). GTDB lineage: Bacteria > Actinomycetota > Acidimicrobiia > Acidimicrobiales > DASSOZ01 > DASSOZ01. The sequence goes on along the minus strand of DASSOZ010000090.1, from coordinate 17,578 downwards.
CCGGCGGCATCGTCCTCGGGCTGACGTTCCACCTGACCCGCCGGCTGGGGACGTCGATCTGCGCCCACGCGCTGTTCAACGCGCAAGCGCTCCTGGCCGTCGCACTGCTCAACTGATTCAGCCGAACGCCAGCTCGTTGTAGAGGTCGGCATAGTGGCGGTCGAACGCCACGCCGGCCTGCGTCAACCGGCCAGCGAGCGCCTGGTACTGCGGAGCGTTGGTCGCCTCGGACAGCTGGGCGAGGATCGAGATCATCTCGAACGCGTCGCCGTCGAGCGTGCGGGCGTCGTGAACGTACTGCGCGGGAAAGTCCATCGACGCCAGGTCGCGGCGGAACTCCTCGAACGCGTTGATCAACCGGCCATTGGCGGCGCGGGCGCACAGGAGGTCGCCCGTCTGGCCGCACTGTTGCGACTCGGTGATGTACGTCTGCACGGCGGTCTCGAGCGTGGCGTGGTGGTCGGCGAGGTCGTCGGCGGTGCTGCTGCCGAGCCGGCCGATCGTGAACGCGGCGTTCGCTCCCTGTGCCACGACGCCGAGGACGAGCATGAGGACCAGGAGGTTCTTCGCCGCCCTCGACAGCACGAGCCGCGTGACGCGCGGCGTCGCCGGTAGATCGGACGGCAGCGCGATCGCGTCGGGCGGAGAGGTCGCGTCGGGCGGAGACGTCGCGTCGGGCGGCGCGTCGAACGGCGCGCCGTCGACCGCATCGGGCCACAGGTCCGCGGCGGTCACGTCGATCGTCCCGCCCGTGACGACCGGGCCCGCCGACACCGCCGCGACCGTCGGGCGGTCGCCGAAGAGGCCGCGCGGGTACTCGCTCGTGAGCATCGCCGCGAACGCGTAGAAGCGGGCGAAGTACCGCAGCACCGATGCGTTCGCCTCGAACGCCGGCCGCGGGATGCGCCCGGTGATCAACGTCATCAGCCAGACGACGATGAGCACGACGAGCAGCCCACCGCTGACGAGCTGCACCACGATGCCCGCGGGAATCATGAGGATCGCCCTGAAGAGCACGGCGGCGCGGTTGAGCCGCTCGGTGCGCTCGATCGTGAGCTCGATGGGATACGGCGTGTACGTGTCGATCTCACCGAGGTCGAACGGCGGGTAGCGGTCGGTCAGCAGCATCTGGGCGTACCCGTAGACGCGCGTCGTGTACTGCATGACCCGCGTCAGGAACTCGGCGATGCCCGCCGGCACCCGCCCCGTGAACAGCGCCGCGAACCAGGCGATGATGACGGCGAAGACCGAGACGAACCCGAGGATCGCCGCATAGAAGAAGTGCGGGATCGCGAGAATGCCGCGGACCGCGACGGTCCACCGTCGCTGCTGCTGCGGAGCCTCGACACCGAGCGTCACCGCCATGGTCGCTCCTCCTCTGCTCGGCCGCGGACGGTACCCTTCACCGACCAGCTCCGGGGGGATCAGACCGTGGCCACTGCCGTCGAACCGCTGGGGTTCTCGCTGCCGAGGGTGCGACCGCTCGTCGTCGCCGCGGTCGCGTCGCTGAGCGCGGGCGCGGTCCACGCGGCCGCGATCGGCGCGCACGCGGAGCACCGCCAGGCCGCACTGCTGTTCACCGCGGTCGCCGCGTTCCAGCTGGCGTGGGGCGCCTTGGCGCTGGCCGAAGCAGCCGAACGGCGCCGAGCGGCCGCGCTCGCCGGCGCACTCGGGAACGCCGCGCTCGTGGCCGGTTGGGCACTGGCGAAGACGAAGGGGATCTCGTGGGTGAACGGGCTCGAGGAGGTCGAGCCCGTCCAGTTCGCCGACGCGCTGTGTGCCGGACTCGCCGCCGTCGCCGCCGTCGGCGCGTTGTTCGCGGCGCGAAAGGGCGGCGGATCACCGAAGCTGCCGCCGTCGCTCGGCAGCGGCCTCGTCGTCGTGCTCGCCGTCGTGTCACTCCCGGGGATGGTGCAGGCCGGGCGCCACGTCCACTCGCACGACCACGGCGGCGTCGACGTGTCGACGGTGGCGGCGGTCGTGCCGCCGCATCCGTACGACCCGACGAAGCCGATCGACCTGAGCGGCGTGCCGGGCGTGACACCGCAGCAGCAGGCTCGTGCCGAGAACCTCATCGCCGTCACCCTGCTGCGACTGCCGAAGTGGTCGGACCCGGCGACCGCCGAGGCGGACGGGTTCCACTCGATCGGCGACGGCATCACCGGCTACGAGCACTTCCTCAACCCGGCGTTCATCGCCGATGACGACGAGCTCGACCCGGACAAGCCCGAGTCGCTCGTGTACCGCGTGCAGAACGGTCAGCGCACACTCGAAGCGGCGATGTACATGGCCAAGCCGGGGACGACGCTCGCCGACGTGCCCGACATCGGCGGGAAGCTCACGCAGTGGCACATCCACGACAACCTCTGCTTCACGGCGACGCCGCCCCAGCGCGTCGTCGGGCTGACCGCGCCGGACGGGACGTGCCGCCCGCCGTTCGTGAAGGGCCCGTCGATCCCGATGATCCACGTGTGGATCGTGTCGAAGCCGTGCGGGCCGTTCGCCGCGCTGGAGGGCATCGGCGGCGGGCAGATCAACCCCGGCGAAGAGCGCCTGTGCGACCACGTCCACGGCGCGCCGGCGTGACGCGCGGCTGACAAAACGTCACGATTCGGTGACGACCGTCCCGGCTGCGGTTGCCGGCCGGGACGTTCGGGCACCCCGAGGACGATGGGCAGCACGGACCGGACGCGTATCGGGCTCGGACGGACCGATCGTGTGCTGCTGCGTTCAGCGGCCTGGGCGCTCACCGGCGTGGCCGCCGTCGTCGGTGTCGCGACGGTCGGCGCCGTCGTGGCGTGGTGGCGCCTCGCCGGCGACGCCGGCATCGGTGGCGGGTCGCGCATGTGGCCGGTCGTCGCGTTCGCGCTCGTCGGTCTCACCGCGACGGTCGTGCTGTACGGGATGAGCCGCGCGTGCTGCGCCGTCGAACGATTGGCGTCCGGCCGCGTTCAGGCGTACGTGCGGACGAGTTCGAGCACCGCGTCGGCGTCGGGTCCCTCGGCCCGCAACGACGTCGTCTTCGGGTCGACACGCCGGGCGGCCACGAGGCAGAGGTCGACGCCGTCCCCGGTGACGACCGTCGCCGCCGGAGGCCCGGATTCGGGCTCGAACCGCCACGCGCCGCCGGTCGGGCCGACGAGGTCGAACGTGACCGGCCCGGCGAGCGTGCGCCCGGCGCGCGAGAAGGCGTAGGGCAGCGTCCGCCACGCCAGCCGGGCGACATGGCGCAGGCGCTCGCCGGGACTCGGCAGCGCCGCACCGACGGCGTCGGCGATGTCGCCGGTGTGGATCCAGTTCTCGGCCAGGCGCGTCACCGACAGCGTGCGCGCCGAGAGGTCGCCGGCGACCCACGGGACGCGGGCGTGCGGGTCGGCCACGGCGAACGCCTCGTCGAGCAGGCGGGCGGCGTCGAGCACCCGGTCGCGCACCTCGGCGCCGGAGTGCAGCGCCCGCTGCGCGCCGACCATCGCCTCGACGGCGTCGTCGACCGTCGGGCCGGCGGGCACGGCACCGCCCATCAGCTGTGCCGCGACGTCGGCGAACGTGCCGTCGAGACTGGCGCGCGCCATCTCGTCGGACTGCGCCAGGTGCAACAGGACGTCGGTCACCGTCCAGCCGGGGCACCGCGGCACCGGACGGGACCAGTCGCTGTCGCCCAACGGGTCGAGCACGTCCGCGAGCTCCCGGTGCTGCTCGCGGAGGGCGGCGGCCTCGTCGATCACGTCGCGGACGTTAGGCCACGCCGCGCCGTCACCCACGTGCCCCAGCCCGCCTCCGCGGTGACCGCGTCCCACTCACCCGGGAGGGCGGCGACGACCTCGCGTGGCGGGAGGTAGATCGGCGTCTCGGCGCCGTTCGTGCTGACCCAGACCAACACGCCGTCGTCGGCGAGCACCCGCGTGATCTCGGCCGGGAACAGGAACATGTTGACGAGCGCGACGACCGACGCGCTGCCGGCGCGCACGGGCAGCGCCGAGGCGTCCGAGCACACACGCGGCGCGCCGGCGTCGGCGAGTCGCAGCATCTCGAGCGACAGGTCGAACGAGACGACGTCACCGAACGAGGCGCGCAGGTCGGCGGTGGCGTTGCCGGTACCCGAGCCGACCTCGAGGCACCAACCCTTCCGGAACGGCCCACCGCGCTCGAGGGCGTCGCGGAGCGCGTCGTGACGTGCGGCGGCGTCGCGCTCCTTCCAGCCGGGCGCCAGCGAGTCGAACAGCGCGCCGATCTGTTCCTTCCGCTCGGACGTCCACGCCCCTTCCCCGAGCGCGATCGCGCGCGTCAGCTCCTGCATCGGGCGGGCGGCGTCACCCCACACCGGGCGGCCCGGTTGCTCGGCGATGACGCGGGGCAGCTCGACGACGCTCACCGGTGGGTCAGCAGTCCCTTGGGCAGGGTGCCGACGACGTCGGCGAAGCGTGGGAGGAAGTCCCGGAACGCGCTCGCCCTTCGCCAGTACATCGCGATCTCGCGCACGGGCGCGGGCTCGGCGAATCGCCGGATCACGATGTCATCCGACGGCGCCACCGGTGGCTTGACCGACAGCTCGGGCAACAGTGTGATGCCGACGCCGGCGGCGACCATCTGGCGCAGCGTCTCGAGGCTCGTCGCCCGGAAGCTCGAGCGCTCCGACGCGCCCACGAGCGAGCACACGCTGAGCGCCTGGTCGCGCAAGCAGTGCCCCTCTTCGAGGAGGAGCACGTCCCGGCCGGTGAGCACGGACACTGGGACAGGCCTCTTCCCCTTCGCCAGGTCGTGCGCCGCCGGGACGGCGAGCACGAACTCCTCGCTGAACAGCAGCTGCTCGTGCAGCTGGTCGTCGTCGATCGGGCGGGCGCAGACCGCGACGTCGAGGCTGCCGGCGTGCAGGCGGTCGAGGAGATCGTCGGTCTTCTCCTCGACGAGCAGCAGCTCGAGGTTCGGGAAGCGGTGGTGCACGTTGGGCACGACGTGCGGAAGCAGGTACGGCGCGAGCGTCGGGAAGAGGCCCATGACGATCGTGCCCGACTCGGGATCCTTCGCGGCGCGGGCGATGTCGTGGATCGTGCCGACCTCGTCGAGCACCGCCCGCGCCCGATCGACGATGCGCGCGCCGGCGCCGGTCAGGACGAGGTGGCGCGGGTGGCGCTCGATCAGTTCGACGCCGAGCTCGGTTTCGAGCTTCTTGATCTGTGTCGACAACGTCGGCTGGCTGACGAAGCAGGCGTCGGCGGCGCGGCCGAAATGACCGTGGTCGGCGACGGCGACGAGGTACTCGAGGTCGCGGAGGTTCACGTGCGGATCAGATGGTCGAACGCGCTCAGCGCCGCGGTGGCGCCCTGCCCCATGGCGATGACGATCTGCTTGTACGGCACGGTCGTGCAGTCACCGGCGGCGAACACGCCGGGCACCGACGTCCTCGCCGTGTCGTCGACGACGATCTCGCCTCTCGACGAGAGGTCGAGCGTGCCGTCGAGCCACTCGGTGTTCGGGAGCAGGCCGATCTGCACGAAGACGCCGTCGACGTCGACGGTGTGCGTCGTCTTCGAGGCGCGGTCCTCGTACGTGAGGGCGGTGACCTTCGTGCCGTCGCCGACGACCTCGGTCGTGCGGGCGCTCACGATGACGTCCACGTTCGGGAGGCTACGCAGCTTGCGCTGGAGCACGTCGTCGGCGCGCAGGCGGTCGTCGAACTCGAGCAGCGTGACGTGGGCCGTCGTGCCCGCGAGGTCGATGGCGGCCTCGACGCCGGAGTTGCCGCCGCCGACGACGGCGACGCGCTTGTTCTTGAACAACGGCCCGTCGCAGTGCGGGCAGTACGTGACGCCCCTGTTTCGGTACTCCTGCTCGCCGGGAACGCCGAGGTCACGCCACCGCGCGCCCGTCGTGACGACCACCGTGCGGGCGTGGAGGCGCGCGCCGGTGTCGAGCTCGACCGTCGCCAGACCGCCGGCGTCGTCGGCCGGCTTTAGCGTGCGGACGCGGCGGCGGTCGATCACGTCGACGTCGTAGTCGCGCACGTGCTCCTCGAGCGCACGCGCGAATCGCGGGCCGTCGGTGTGGGGCACCGACACGAAGTTCTCGATGCTCATCGTGTCGAGGACCTGCCCGCCGAGGCGCTCGGCGACGATGCCGGTGCGGATGCCCTTGCGGGCGGCGTAGACCGCGGCGCTGGCACCGGCGGGTCCGCCGCCGACGACGAGGACGTCGTACGGGTCACGGTCCTCGACCTGTGTCTCGGCTCCATGCGTCGGCGCGAGCATGTCGACGATCTCGTCCAACGTCATCCGTCCGTTGGCGAACGGCTCGCCGTTCACGAAGACGGCCGGCACCGCCATGACGCCGCGGGCCTCGGCCTCACCCTGGAAGAGCGCGCCGTCGATCGCCGTGTGGGTGACGTTCGGGTTGAGGACGCTGATGGCGTTCAACGCCTGGACGACGTCGGGGCAGTTCTGGCACGACAGCGAGAAGAACGTCTCGACGTGCAGGGGTCGATCGCCGGCGAGCTGCTGGACCCGCTCTCGGGTGGCGGCGCGCACGTTCGGCTGGTGCCCGCCGACGTGCAGCAGCGCGAGCACCAGCGACGTGAACTCGTGTCCGAGCGGGATGCCGGCGAAGCGCACGCCCATCGGCGGTGCATCCGTGCCGGTGCGCTCGATGGCGAAGCTCGGACGCCGGGCGTCGTCGCCGTCCGTCGCCACCTCGATGCGGTCGGGGGCGAGCTCGGCGATCTCGGTGAGGAGGTCGTGCAGCTCGGCCGATTTCGGTGTGTCGTCGAGCGACGCGACGAGCCGGATCGGCTGGACGATCTTGTCGAAGTGGGTCCGGAGTTGGGCGACGAGCCCGGCGTCGAGCGCCATGTCAGATCTTCCCGACGAGGTCGAGCGACGGAGCCAGCGTCGTGTCACCCTCTTCCCACTTGGCGGGGCAGACCTCGCCCGGGTGCGCACGCACGTACTGCGCGGCCTTGACCTTGCGGAGGAGCTCGCCGGCGTTGCGGCCGACGCCCTCGGCGGTCACCTCGACGAACTGGATGACGCCGTCGGGGTCGACGAGGAACGTGGCGCGGTCGGCCAGGCCCTCGGCCTCACGCATGACGTCGAAGTTGCGGGTGATCTGGCCGGTCGGGTCGCCGATCATCGGGTACTCGACCTTGGCGATCGTGTCGGACGTGTCGTGCCACGCCTTGTGGGTGAAGTGCGTGTCGGTCGACACGCTGTAGACCTCGACGCCGAGGCGCGTGAACTCCGCGTAGTTGTCGGCGAGGTCGGCGAGCTCGGTCGGACACACGAAGGTGAAGTCGGCGGGATAGAAGAAGACGACCGACCACCGCGTGCCGTCCTTCAGGTCGGCGTCGCTGACGGTGACGAACTCGCCGTCGTGGTAGGCGGTCGCTTGGAAGGGCTTGATCTCGGTGTTGACGAGCGCCACGGAACCTCCTGCGGTGGTTTGCGCTGGCTAGGTGATAGTCACCGTAGATCAGTTGTGGCGCTATTGATAGCTGTAGGCGATGGCTTGTGTCGATGCGATCGATAGCGCCGGTCGATGGCGCGGGCCGGTGATGGCCGGGGCGGGACCCCGTGATCGGGCGCCGGCGGCCGGGCGCAAGCACGTCGAGCTCGCTCCCACCGGCACCGAGCGTGTGAACCGGCGCCCACCGGTCTCTACGCTCACGCCCGCGGGCCGCTAGCTCATCGGGTAGAGCAGGGGACTTTTAATCCCAAGGTGCGGAGTTCGAGACTCCGGCGGCCCACCGCGATTCCGCGAATCCGCGACGAATTCGGGGGTCAGGGCGCCCACTTTCGTTTCATGCAACGAAACTGGGGGCGTAGCCCGCGTTCGGGTTCGACGGCTGGTGGCAGCTACTTGGCGAACAGCTCGTCGAGGTAGGCGAGCTCGTCCATCAGCACGACGATCTCGCCCCGCTTGACGTAGGTCACGTCGGACCCGGCCGTCTGCCACGAGCGCAGCGTCCGGGCGTGCTCCTCGAGCTCCGACGGCTCGTCGAAGTGGTACGTCACCGTGCCGCAGGCGCTGGCCTCGCCGCCGTAGAGGTCGACCTGGATCGTGCCCTCCTCGACGACCACGTCGAGGATGGTCACGTGCTGGAGCACCTCGACGGTGTTTGCGTCCACATAGGGAACGTACGGACACGACCGCCGAGTTCGGATCGGGCGTTCGGACCTTTTCGCTCCGCCGTGCGGCTGATGCCACGCACGGGCCGTTCGCACTAGCCCCGGCGGGCGCCGACCGGGCGCCGGCCAGACGGCGTCCCGCCTCACGCCGAGGGATCGCAACCCCTCGGCTCCGCCGTGAGTGAGACGGGCACCGCACGAACGGTTACCCGCCTCACCCGTCAACTCATGCCACCGCCGCTCGCAGCTGCGCGAGGTGCTCACGGTCGTGCTCGACGAGGTGGTCGACGATGCCCCGCACCGTCTCCACGCCCCGCTCCTCGTGACGGCCGCCCCGCTCCCACTCCGACGGCGTGAGTGACGCCAGCACCGCGCACAGCCGGCGGCGCAGCAGCGAGTGCAGCGCGACCCACGATGCGACATCACCGTCGACCGCGGCGAACCGGGCGACCCATGCGTCCTGGTCGTACGCCTGGATCACCGGATCGGAGAGCGTGAGCACCTGCCCGATGCGCACGCCGTAGACGAGCTCGCCCTCCAGCAGGTGCGCGAGGACGTCCACACCCCGCCAGCCGCCGTCGTCGACCGGCTTCTCGAGCACCTCGGGCGTCGACGCCAGCGACGACACGAAGTCGTCGAGCGCCCGCCCCGACTCCTCTAGCAGTCGCACGGGTCGCCCCGGCGGGCGGCGCGAGCGACGCGCCGGGCGCCCGTCACCCAGCGCCCGAGCCCGCCGTCGGCCAGCCGGTAGGTGACCTCGATGCCGTCAGGGTGGTTGTGGATCGACACGATCGTCTCCGGTGTCAGCAGCACCGGCCTGCCGTCGTATGTAGGGACCATGCGCCGCATCCTCCGCCAACGGGCGCGCCGACACGAGTGGCAGGATTGACAACCAGCGTTATGATCCTGCCATGGCAAGGACGCGGCACCTCGTCGCCGCGATCGCCCTCGAGCGCCTGTCGATCTTCGAGCTCGCCGTTGCCGCGGAGGTGTTCGGCTTCGACCGCCCCGAGCTCGGCGTCGACTGGTACGACTTCGCCGTCTGCGCCGAGGAGCCCGGCCTGCAGCCGACCAAGGCGTCGTTCTCGATCACCGCGCCCCACGGTCTCGACGTCGTCGCGAACGAGGCCGACACGGTCGTCGTGCCCGCCAGCCCCGACGTCCACGGCGACCCGTCGCCGCAGCTCGTCGACGCGATCCAGCGGGCCCACGCGCGGCACGCGCGCATCATGAGCGTCTGCAGCGGCGCGTTCGTCCTCGCCGCTGCCGGGCTGCTCGACGGCAAGCGGGCGACGACGCACTGGATGTACGCCGACCTCCTCGCCGAGCGCTACCCGAAGGTCCACGTCGACCCGATGGTGCTCTACATCGACGAGGGCGACGTCCTCACCAGCGCCGGCACCGCCGCGGGCATCGACCTGTGCCTCTACGTCGTGCGCAAGGACCACGGCGCGGCCATCGCCAACGCCGTCGCCCGGCGCATGGTCGTCCCGCCGCACCGCGACGGCGGGCAGCAGCAGTTCGTCGACCACCCCGTCCCCGGCGAGCAGTGCGACCCCGACGAGCCGCTCCACGCCGTCCTCGAGGAGCTGAGCAACGACCCGACGCAGGAGGTCACGGTCGACGAGCTGGCCCAACGAGCCCACATGTCGCCACGGACGTTCGCCCGCCGCTTCCGCCAGGTCACCGGCACGACGCCGTATCGCTGGATCCTCGACCAGCGCCTGCTCCTTGCCCAGCGCCTCCTCGAGGAGACGGACCTCTCGATCGAGCGCATCGCGCAGGAGACGGGCTTCGGTGCCGCCGTCACGCTGCGGACGCACTTCAGTCGATGGTCAGGGACGTCACCGCAGACCTACCGCCAGACGTGGGCACTCGCCCGGTCACGCTGAACACGACGCAGAACAGCGCCGCGCCGACGAGCACGATCGTCGCCCCCGACGACACGTCGAGGTGGTAGCTGAGGTACATCCCGACGAAGCCGCACACCGCGCCGATCACCGTCGACAGCCACAGCATGCGGGCGAACGACGACGTGAGCATGCGGGCACACACGGGCGGGATCACGAGCATCGCCGCCAGTAGGACGACGCCGATCACCTTCATCGTCGCGAGGATCGAGACCGCGAGCACGAGCATCAGCAGCGCGTCCATGCGGGCCACGTCGACACCGGACACGTCGGCGACCTCGGGATCGAACGTCGTGAACAACAGTGCGCGGTAACGCAGGAACACGACCGCGGCGGCGAACAGCGACACGCCCACGACGACCCACACGTCGGTCATCGTCACGCCGAGGATGTTGCCGAACAGCACGGCGTCGACCGACTTGCGCGCCGTCCCGAACGTCCCGAACAGCACGAGGCCGAGCGCGAACGAGGCGGTCGTGATGACGCCGATGGCCGCGTCCGAACCGATGATCCGCCGGCGCGTCACCCGCCCGATCATCAGTGCCGACGCCAGTCCCCAGATGCCCGCGCCCAGGTAGAAGTTGAACCCGACGACCGCGCTCGCCGCGGCGCCGCCGAATATCGCGTGTGACAGCCCGTGGCCGATGTAGCTCATGCCCCGCAGCACGACGTAGACGCCGACGAGCCCGCACAGCCCGCCGGCGAGGGTCGCCACGATCAGCCCGTGGCGGAAGAAGGCGAACTCGAACGGTTCGAGGAGTGTGCTCATCCGACACTCCGCAGTCGCGGTCCGGCGCCGTCGACGACGACCGGCATGCCGCCGTGCTCGAGCACCTCCATCGGCGCGCCGTACGTCCGCTCGAGGACGGCGGGCGTGAGCACCTCGCGCGGCGCGCCCTCGCCTATCACGGACGTGTTCAGGCACACGAGGTGCGGCAGGTGGGCGGCGATCCCGTTCAGGTCGTGCGTCGTGAGCGCGATCGCCAGGCCGTCGGCGTTGAGGTCCCCGAGGAGGTGGAGGACCTCGTGTCGTGTCCGCACGTCGACGCCCGATGTCGGCTCGTCGAGCAGCAGCAGGTCCGGACGGCGGAGGAGCGCGCGGGCGACGAACACGCGCTGCTGCTGTCCGCCCGACAGCTCACGGATGTGGCGCCCGGCGATGCCGTCGCCGAGCCCGAGGCGGGCGAGGACGTCGTCGACCTCGGCGCGCTCGGCGCGCGACATCCACGGCAGACGCCGGCCGCTCGTCCGCGCCATCAGCACCGCCTCCCGCACCGTCACGGGGAACGACCAGTCGACCGTCTCGACCTGGGGGACGTAGCCGACGCGCAGACCGCGCCGGCGCGTCACCGTCCCGCTCGCCGGCGGCACGGTGCCGAGCACGGCGCGCAGCAGCGTCGTCTTCCCCGACCCCGACGGGCCGACGATCCCCGTGAACGCCCCCGCCTCGATCGAGAGCGACACGTCGGCCAGCACCGGCCGCGCGCCATCGCGGTCGTACGCGCAGGTCACATGGTCCAGCGAGACGAGCGCGCTCACTGCGGGTACCTCGCGCGATCCGGCTGCGGCAGCGTCACGTCGAGCGCCTTCAGCGCGGACGCGTCGCCGCCCATCGCCTCGACCATCGTGACGAAGTCGGACCGCATCAACCCCAGATACGAGTGCGACGTGTCGCCCGGATGACCGGGCAGGTCGTCGTCGCGAAGCGTGTCCACGTAACGCACCTTCGCCTCCCTCCCGATCTGCGCGAGCACCGGCGACGGGAACACCTCCGACCCGAAGATCGCCGGCACCTTCTCCTCACGCACCTGCTCGATCAGCGCCGCGACCTCCTTCGGGGACGGCTCGTCGAACGACGACGGCTGGATGGCGCCGATCACCGTCCACCCGAAGTCGCGTGCGAAGTACGCGTAACCGTCGTGGTACGTGAGCAGCTTGCGCTGCTGCGCGGGAACGGTCGCCGTCGCCGTTCGCGTGGCGCGGATCAGGGCGAACACCTTCGTGGCGAACGCCTCGTAGTTCGACTGGTACGTCTCCTCGTTCTTCGGATCGCGACGGATCAGCGTCTCGGCGATCACGTGCGCATACGCGCTCGCCATCGGCGGATCGGTCCAGAGGTGCGGGTTCGGCTTGCCGCCCGACTTCGGGAACGAGAAGTCGTAGATGTACCGGCTCGGCGGGAGCACACGGCTGCCGAGCTCGACCAGCTCGCTGCCCTTCTTGCGGTTCGCCTCTGCCAGGTCGACCGTCGGCTCCTCCAGCTTCAGCCCGTTGACGAAGATCACGTCGGCCCCGGCCAGCGTCTTGGCCGCCGACGGGGGCGGCTCGAACGTGTGGCTGTTCGTGCCCTCGGGGACGAGGCCGCGCACCTCGGCGGCGTCACCGGCAACGGCGGCGACGATCGACGTGAGGGGCGCGACAGTGGTGACGAGCTGCAGCCGCCCGTCGCTCGTGTCCCCGGACGCGCGGCTGCAACCGGCGACCACGAGGGCGGCGAGGAGCGGGGCGAGCAGGGGGCGGAGACGTTGTTGCAACCAGCTCGCAACAGTAGCGACCGGTACCGTTTGCGTCGATGGCGATCCGTGACCGCGCCGAGGACCGGGTCGAGCGCATCCTCGACCTGCTCCGCTCGCGGGGCGGGCGGGTGACGTCGGCCCGGCGGGCGATCATCGGCGCCCTGCTCGACGTGTCACCGGCGCACGTCACCGCCGACGAGCTCGCCGTCGCCGTCCAGCGGGCCCACCCCGAGGTGCACGTCTCGACGATCTACCGCTGCCTGGACGCGCTCGAGGAGCTCGGTGTCGTCGACCACGTGCACCTCGGCCACGGGCGGGCCGTGTACCACCTCGCCGACGAGCACCACCAGCACCTCGTGTGCTCGTCGTGCGGCGTCGTCGTGGAGGTCCCCGACGCGGTGTTCGACGACGTCACCGCGCGGCTCGACGCCGAGTTCGGCTTCCGCCTCGAGCCCGGCCACTTCGCCGTCCCCGGCCGGTGCGCCCACTGCGTCGAGAGCCCCGAGATTGGGTGATTGGCCGGCCTCTCGGCGGCCAATCACCCAATCTCGCGCCGGGAGAGGTACGCCCGGCCGCGCGGCGACAGCCGGTAGCCGACCGGGAGCGACTCGGTGAGGCCGAGCTCCTTGAGGCGGCGGACGCGCGCCTTGAACGGCGCGGTCTCCTCGCCGCGCGACGCGGCGAGATCCGGCGCGCGGACACCGGGGTTGGCAGCGATGAGCGCGAGGACGTCGTGCGCCCACGGCGACCGCGACAACCGGCGGCGCAGCGCGGCGACGTCGTCGTCGGTGAGTGCGTCGTCGTCGCGAAGCGCGATGCGCGCATCGGGACCGGCGAGGTGGAGCGCGACGCGGTACACGGTCCCGGCGTCGGCGCCGCGGTAGTCGAGCTCGCGCCGCAGTGTGTCGGCGTCGGGCGACCCGGCGCGGCGGGCGTCCGCGTCCGTGATCGACGCGGGGTCGTCGACCACGTCGACCGAGTCGATCGCCAGCTCGCCGACGGCGGTGCGCAACCGGCCGCCGGCGCGGACCGTCGGCCGCCGCTGGCGCCGGAACTGCAGGTCGACGCGCCCGGCCGCGATCTCGTCGAGCGTGGCCCGCCGGATCAGCACCGCACGGCTACGACGTCGACGCCACGAAGTCGGCGACCACCCGGGCCAGCTGGGGACCGGCGTCCTCCTGGAGGAAGTGGCCGGCGCCCTCGATCGTCGTGTGCGGCTGCCCCTGCGTCCCCGGGATCATCTGCTTCAGGTGCCGGTCGGCACCACCGGTGATCGGGTCGCTGTCACTGAACGCGCACAGGAACGGCTTCTCGAACTTCACGAGCGTCTCCCACGCACGGCGGTTGTCGGCGCTGGCCGGGTCGTCGGGCCGCGTGGGCACCAGCACCGGGAACTGGCGCGCCCCCTCCTTGTACGACTCGTCGGGGAACGGCGCGTCGTACGCGGCGATGACGTCGTCGGAGGGCGACGACGTGCAGCCGCCGGCGACGATGCGCCCGACCGGCAGTTGCGGCGTGTCCTGCGAGAACTGCTGCCAGGCGAGGAAGGCCGCGCCCGGGTCGCGGTCGCCGGTCGGCAGGAACGTGTTGGCGGCGACGACACGGGCGAACCGGTCGGGATGCTCGGCGACCAGCCGCAGGCCGATGAGCCCTCCCCAGTCCTGACCGACCATCGTGATGCCGTCGAGTCCGAGCCCGGTCGACGGCTCGAGCAGCGCGGCGCGCATCCACTCGACGTGGCGGGCGTAGGTGTAGTCGGTGCGCGACGCCGGCTTGTCGCTGCGACCGAAACCGACGAGGTCGGGGGCGACGCAGCGCAACCCCGCGTCGACCAGCACCGGGATCATGTGCCGGTACAGGTACGACCACGACGGCTCGCCGTGGAGCAACAGCACGACGGCACCGTCGCGTGCACCCTCGTCGACGTAGTGCACGCGCAGCGTGTCGCCGCTGCCGTCACCGGCGGGCACGTCGACGTAGTTCGGCCGGAAGTCGTAGCCGGGAAGCGAGGCGAAGCGGTCGTCGGGCGTACGGAGGGCGCGCATAGGCCAGTGACGATACGTTCGGCGACCGATGGCTGACGACGACGTCCTCACGCTCGCCGATCGACTGTGGCGGGGCGAGGTCGAGATCGGCGCGCACCATCCCGTCGCCACGTTCGGCGGCGCGCTCGTCGAACCTCTCGGCGGTGACGGCCGCACCGCGTTCGTCCCGTCGTTCGCCAACGTGAGCGCGTTCGACACCGACGACGGCATGGTCTTCGTCGACACCGGAAGCGCGTTCGCCGCGCCGCGCATCCACGAGCAGGTCCGGGCGTGGCGGGCGACGCAGCCGTTGCACACCGCGGTGTACTCGCACGGCCACATCGACCACGTCTTCGGCGTGCCGGTGTTCGAGGAGGAGGCCCGCGCGAACGGCTGGCGGGCGCCCCACGTGATCGCCCACGAGGCGCTGCCGCACCGCTTCGACCGCTACGTGTTGACGGCCGGCTACAACGGCGTGATCAACCAGCGCCAGTTCCAGGCGCCCGGGCTGCGCTGGCCGACCGAGTACCGCTACCCCGACGAGACCTACCAGGACGGGCACACCGTCGTCGTCGGCGGCGAGACGTTCGAGCTGCACCACGCCCGCGGCGAGACCGACGATCACACGTGGACGTGGGTGCCCGGGCGGAAGGTGCTGTGCTGCGGCGACCTGTTCATCTGGGCGTCGCCGAACGCGGGCAACCCGCAGAAGGTGCAGCGCTACCCGCGCGAGTGGGCGCTCGCGCTGCGGGAGATGGTGACACTGGGCGCCGAGGTGATGCTGCCCGGGCACGGCTTCCCGGTGATCGGTGCCGACCGCGTGCGCGAGGCGCTGACCGACACCGCCGACCTGCTCGACTCGCTCGTCGACCAGACGCTCGCGCTGATGAACGAGGGCGCCAGACTCGACGACGTCCTCCACACGGTGCGGGCGCCGGACGCGTTGTTGGAGAAGCCGTACCTGCGCCCGGTGTACGACGAACCGGAGTTCGTCGTGCGCAACATCTGGCGACTGTACGGCGGGTGGTACGACGGCAACCCCGCGAACCTCAAGCCCGCGCCGGACGCGGTGCTGGCCGCCGAGGTCGCGTCACTCGCCGGTGGTGCGGCGGAGCTCGCCCGGCGGGCGGTCGACGTCGCCGACCGGGGCGACGACGTGTCGCTGCGACTCGCCGGTCACCTCGCCGAGCTGGCGGCGCTCGCCGATCCCGACGACACCGCCGTCCACGCCGCTCGCGCCGAGGTGTTCGAACGCCGCGTCGCCGCTGCGACCTCGACGATGGCCAAGGGCGTGTTCGCCTGGGCGGCGAAGGAGTCGAGGGACCGCGCGACGCCCGGCTAAGCCGCGGCGCGGTCCTTCAGCACGGCGTCGCGGTGACGGACCGTCGCCAGACCGACACGCTCGAGGAAGCGGACGAGCCACCAGCCGGGGTCGATCTCGCCCGGCTGCAGCGCGAGGCGGGCCGACGTCGGCGCGCCGTGGTGGTTGTTGTGCAGCCCCTCCCCCATCGTGAGGAGCGCGAGCCACTGCAGGTTGCGGGCGGTGTTGTCGTGCGGCTGCGACCCGAAACGGTGACCGACGGCGTTGATCGACGCGTTGAGCATCAGGTACGAGACGGTGTGCACGACGGCGGCGACCGCGCCCCAGAGCGGGCCGAACGCGACGACGAGGATGGCGATGCCGACACCGAGCCCCACCAGCGCGTGGTCGAAGAACATGCGGTCCCAGCGGTCGGGCTTCAGGTCACGCGCGTACCGGGCGACCGAGAGCTCGTCGCGCGCCACCCGCCGGTACAGGCCGACGTTGTTGAGCTGCACCCTCCAGAACCCGACGAGCAGCGGCGAGTGGGGGTCGCCCTCGACGTCGGTGAACGCGTGGTGCTTGCGGTGCACCGCGACCCACTGCCGCGGGCGGATGCCCGTCGTGATCCACGTGAGCACCCGGAACACCCAGGTCGCCGCCGGGCCGACGCTCATCGCCCGGTGCGACAGCGTCCGGTGCATCCACACGGTGGTGACGAGCGTGGCCAGCTGCGCGACGAGAAGACCGGCGACGACGGCGAGGACGGGGTTCGGGACCATGAAGGCCGTCAAACTACCTACCTACCAGTCGGTAGGGCCAATTCTGCGACGTCCGGTACCCTGTCCCGTCGTGACCGCGACCGCTCCCCTCGCCACGCGCGAGGCGATCCTCGTCGAAGCGCAGCGCTGCTTCGCGGAGCACGGGTACGACGGCACCTCCCTCAACGACATCGCGGCCGCCGTCGGCATCCGCCGGCCGAGCCTGCTGCATCACTTCCCGTCGAAGGACGCGCTCTACCGCGAAGTGTTCGAACGCGCCGTGATCGACTGGTTCGGCAAGATCGAGGAGGCGTCGGCCTACGCCGGTGAGGGGTGGGAGCAGGTCGACCGCGTCCTCACCGCCAGCTTCCGGTTCTTCCAGGACAACCCCGAGTTCGTCCGCCTCGTCCGCCGCGAGGCGCTCGAGGGCGGCAGCCAGTTCTCGACCGAGCTGGGCAAGGCGCTGCGCCCCCTCATGAAGCAGGCGACCGGGTTCTTCCAGCGCCACATGGACGACGGCACGTTCCGGCGCTTCGACCCCGAACAACTCATGCTCACCGGCTACGGCGCGCTGCTCAGCTACTTCAGTGACGTGACGTTCCTCGAGTCGCTCACCGGCCGGGACCCGCTGGCTCACAAGGTCACCGAGGAACGCCTCGAGCACATCCGGGCGTTCTTCCGCTCGGCGCTCGTCCCCTGACGCGCCCGGGCCGCGCCACTACGCTGCGCGCTGTGCCGGCCGAGGCTGGGTCCTTCGAGGCGGACGCCACGGTCGCGGTCATCGCCCACGCGCTCCTGAACTCCATGGCCGTGATCACGGGGACGATCTCGACGCTGATCGACGCCGACCTCCCGCCGGCGCGCCGCGCCGACCTCCTCGCCCGGGCCCTCGGCCAGGCCGAGCACGTGACCGGCGTGCTCCAGGACCTCGTGCGGGGGATGAACCCGAC
>DASSOZ010000089.1:0-25236 GCA_035700105.1 Acidimicrobiales bacterium | reverse complement strand
CGGATAACCGCCCCGTCGGTGTTGACGAAGTTGAACGGCGGTTGTTCGACGATGCCGCGGACGACGGCATAGGTCGGGGAGAGGCGGTTGACGAGTTCCGTCCGAAGGAGCTTCAAACGTGCCCCGGCCGCGTGAATCCCTTGAGCCTTTTGCTGCTCGACGGCTTTGCGACCGTTGGCGAGGCAGGCGCACTGCGTCGAGTAGATCCCCTCGAGGATCGAGATGTCGTTCTTCTCGTACGCCTCGTCGCGCCGCGCCAACAGGTCACGGAGGATGGCGGTGAAGTCCTCCTGCCCGGGCGCGGCGGTCGTCGTGGTCGTCGCCGGCGCGGCGGTCGAGGTGGGGGAGCGGCGCACCGTGGCCGTCGGCGCGGCCGAGTCGGTGTCGTCGGAACCGCCACAACCAGCCATGAGCAACGCCAACGCGAGGGCCGCCACCGCTCCACGTCCGAACACTCCGCGACCTCCCCAGGTGGCCGCCGTGGTCCAACGCTCGGAGTGTTCCAACCGCCGCCCTGCGGCGTCAACACCCAGCGGCTACCCGGCCTTCAGCTCGGAGATCATCGACGCCCACGTGTCCCGGTCGATCCGGTAGGGCGCGTAGAACGACAGGCGGTCGACCAGCGAGCCCCACCGCTCGAGGAGGAGCTTGGGGACCTCCGACGGCGAGCCGACGACGGCGAACTCCTCGAGGATGTCGTCGGTGATGAGCTCGCCCATCTCCTTCCACTGCCCCTGCTTCGACAGGCGGTTGAGCTCGGGCTGCAGGTCGCCCCAGCCGTGGTGCTCGAGCACGCCGCGGTACGCGGGCGTGGAGCCGTAGAACGCGATCTGCTCGCGGACGCCCCGCGCCGCATCGGCCATTGCCGCGTCGTCGGCACCCGTCACGACGAACGCCGGCATCGAGAGCTCGAACGTCGAGCGCGTCCGGCCGGTGGACGAACGAGCGAACCCCCGCTCCAGAGCGGGCAGGGTCACGTCGGTCAGGTACGACGCCGTCGTGAAGCCGTGCACGAGCATGCCGTCGGCGACCTCACCGCACACCTCGGTCATCAGCTCACCGACCGCTGCCAGGAACACGCGCGGGACGCCGTACGGGTTGGGGCCGGGGTTGAAGAACGGCGTCATCAGCGTGTGCCGGTAGAACTCGCCCTCGAACCGCAGCGCGCCACCGCCGGTCTCGCCGTTCCAGCACGCCCAGATCGCCCGCATCGCCAGCACGAGCTCGCGCATGCGCGGTGCGGGGTGCGACCACGGCATCGAGAACCGCTTCGTGATGTGCGGCTTGATCTGCGAGCCCAGCCCGAGGATGAAGCGACCCTTCGAGTAGAGCTGCAGGTCGTAGCCGATGTTCGCCAGGTTCATCGGGTTGCGGGCGAACGCCACGGCGATCCCGGTGCCGAGCTCGAGGCGCTCGGTGTGCTCGGCGGCGAGCAGCAGCGGGAGGAACGGATCGTGTGACGTCTCGGCCGACCAGATCCCGTCGTACCCCGCCGCCTCCAGGTCCTTGGCTGCAGCGACCGCGCCCGCCAGATCGGCGGTGCCCATCCCGAATCCCCCGTCAACCTTCATGACGGGCGACGTTAGCGTCGCCGACGTGACCGACATCCCCCTGTGGGAGCATCGCTTCCGGGCGCCGACCGTCACGTTCCCGTCGTGGGCGAGGGACGCGTCCGAGCGCCTCGTCTACGCGAGCAACGAGCCGGGCGCGTACCAGGTGTTCGTCCGCAGTACGACGTCGCCGCCGCGCCAGGTGACCGACGTCGCCATCGGCGTGTCGCACGGCGAGCTCACGCCCGACGGCGAGCGGGTCGTGTGGTTCGACGACACGACCGGGGACGAGGTCGGCCGCTGGGTGACGCAGCCGTTCGCCGGCGGGGACACGACGCCGCTCGAGCCGAACGTGCCCGACGGTTGGAGCAGCGGGCTCGTCATCGGCACCCACCGCACGGTCGTCGGCGTGAGTGACGACGCGTCGTACCGCGTCTACGTCGACGGACGGGAACGTCACCGACACGACGAATACGTCGTCGTCCAGGCCCTGCGTCGCGACGACCGCGTGCTCGTCTACGCGCACGCCGAGCACGGCGACTCGATGCACAAGAACCTGCGCGCCGTCGACGCCGACACGTTCACGACGATCGCGGACCTCGACGACGGTGCGGACTGCGATCTCGACGCGGTCGCGTTCAGCCCGATCGACGGCGACGACCGTGTCGTCGTCATCGGCGAGCGCACCGGGCTCCTGCGTCCGTCGATCTGGAGCCCGACGACGGGCGAGCGGACGGAGCTCGCGCTCGACGAGCTCCCCGGCGATGTCACCGCCGCCGACTGGTGGCCCGACGCGAGCGCGCTGCTGCTCGTCCACCACCACGAGGGACGTGACCAGCTCGTCCGGTACGACCTCGCGACGAACCACGCGTACGCCGTCGCGCACACGCCCGGTCAGATCGGCGGTGCCGCCGTCCGGCGCGACGGCGACGTCTGGTACGCGCACAGCAGCGGCGCGCTCCCGCCGACGATCCGCAGCGCGTCGACCGGTGAGGAGGTGCTCGGTCCGGACGACGCCGACCCGGCGCCCGCTGGCCACCCGTACCGCAGCTGGCACTTCACGAACCCGCACGGCGACGTCGTGCACGGGTTCGTCGTCGAGCCGGCCGGCGACGGGCCGCACCCGACGGTGATGCTGATCCACGGCGGTCCGCACTGGCAGTGGTTCGACGGCTGGCGACCGGAGGTGCCGGCGTGGGTCGATCACGGCTTCGCGGTCGCGCTCGTGAACTACCGAGGTTCGACGGGCTACGGACCGAAGTGGCGCGACGCGCTCACCGGCGATCCCGGGTTCGTCGAGCTGACCGACCTCGTCGCCGGACTCGACGACCTCGTCGCCGCCGGCGTGACCGACCCCGCCACTGTCGTCCTCGCTGGCCGCAGCTGGGGCGGCTACCTCACGCTGCTCGGGCTGGGGCTGCATCCGGAGCGGTGGGCGGTCGGCGACGCGGTGGTGCCCGTGGCCGACTACGTCGCCGCGTACGAAGACGAGGCGCCCGGGCTCAAGGCACTCGACAAGATGCTGTTCGGCGGGTCACCGGCCGACGTGCCCGACCTGTACGAGGAGCGCAGCCCGATCACCTACGTCGACAACGTCCGCGCGCCCGTGCTCATCATCGCCGGCGACAACGACACCCGCTGCCCGATCCGCCAGATCCTGAACTACGTCGGTGCCCTCGCCGAGCTCGACAAGCCGCACCGCTTCCACCGCTACGACGCCGGCCACGGGTCGATGGTGATCGACGAGCGCGTGGAGCACATGCGCCTCGAGCTCGACTTCGTGCTCGACGCGCTCGGCCGCACGACTCAGGCGCCCTGATCGCGCAGGAAGCGCTCGAGCTCGGCGGCGAGCTCGTCGCCGCTCGGCAACTCGGCATCGACCTGCTGCTCGAGCTGCGACACGAGCTGCAGGTGCTCGGGGTTGTTCTTCACGAGCTCGTCGACCTGCACCCGCGTCTCGATCGCCGACCGGTCGAGCTCGTCGACGTCGACGGCCAGCCCGGTCAGCTCGCGCAACCCCCGCAGCAACGCGGCCGCCGCTGCGGGGTACGGCATCGCCGCGAGGTAGTGCGGCACCCGCGCCCACAGCCCGACGGCGGGGACGCCGGCGTCGGCGAACGCCCGCTCGAGCGCAGCGTGCACGCCCGCCGGGACGTCGATGCGACCGGGGATGAACCCGACGCGATCGGCGAGGTCGCGCGTCGTCGCCGTCGACGCCAGCCGCGTCGCGCGTGTGTGCGGGACGGGCGCCGGGAACGCGCCCAGACCGACCGCGAGCGACGCGCCGAGCGACGTCGTCAGCGCCACGACCGAGCGGCAGAACGCGCCCCACGAGTGATCGGGCTCGGGTCCCGCGAGCACGAGGAGCGCGCGGCCGTCGCGGTCGTGACCGGCGTGCAGGTGCAGCGCCGGCCACGTCAGCCCCGTGTTGACGCCCTCGTCGATGTGGACCACCGGCCGGCGCGACCGGTGGTCGAGAAGGGTGTCGGTGTCGAACGTCGCCACGATCGTCACGTCGACCGACGACATGAGCGTCGCCAGCGCGGTCGCGGCGCCGAGACCGGCGTCGATCCACCCGTCGAGCGCCATCACGAGGACGGGGTCGTCGAGTGAGGGCCGCTCGAACAGCTCGTACAGCGGGTCGCCGCCGATGCCATCCGTCACTACGCGACGCCCTCGGCCGCCTTCGCCGACATCTGCGCCAGCGCGGTGATCTGCGCGTTGAAGCCCTCGATCCCCGAGCTGTCGCCGCCGCCGGCGCCGCCCATGTACCGCTCGTAGACACCCTGGAGGATGCAGGCGAGCTTCCAGTAGCCGAACGCCACGTAGAACCCGAGCTGGTCGAGATCGCGACCGGACTCCTTGGCGTAGCGCTCGGCGATGTCGGCGCGGCGGGGGAACCCGTCGAGCGTCGTCGGGCCGAGCAACGCGGCGAACTCGTCGGACGGGTCGGTCCAATAGACCATCAGCAGGCCCACGTCGGCGAGGGGGTCGCCGAGCGTGCAGATCTCCCAGTCGAGCACCGCGGCGACGCGCCCGTCGTAGCCCAGCATCGTGTTGTCGAGGCGGTAGTCGCCGTGGACGATCGTCGACCCCTGCTGGTCGGGCACCGCCTTCAGCAGGCGGTCGTGCATCTCGTCGATGAGCGGGCGCTCCTCGCCCATCTTCGACTTCTCGTACTGGCCGTACCAGCGCTTCAGCTGGCGCTCGATGTAGCCCTCGCGCCGGCCGAGGTCGCCCAGGCCGACGGCGTCCACGTCGACGTCGTGGATGCGCACGAGGACGTCGATCAGGTCGTCTCCGGCGACGCGGCGCTGGTCGGCGGTGAGCCGCTCCGCCGTCGCCGCGTCGCGCAGGATGAGGCCGTCGACGAAGTCCATCACGTAGAACGCGGCGCCGTTCACGGCGTCGTCGGTGCACAGACCGTAGGGATGCGCGACGGGGACGTCGGTGTGCGTGGAGAGCGCGTCGATGATGCGGTGCTCGCGACCCATGTCGTGCGCGGTCGGCAGGACGTGCCCGGTGGGCGGCCGGCGCAGCGCCCACGTGCTCCCGGCGGCGTCGGTGACCTTGAACGTGAGGTTCGAGCGACCGCCGGCGACGAGGTCGAACGTGAGCGGCGGCTCCACGCCGGCGACGTGGTCGACGAACCACTGCGTCACGTTGTCGGCGTTGATCCCCACGACCGGCTCCATGGACGGACAACGTAGTGGGGACGCGGTGGTTGACTTGAGGCCATGGACGTCACCGATGCCACCTTCGAGCAGGACGTGCTGGAGCGCTCGACGCAGGCCACGGTCATCGTCGACCTGTGGGCGGAGTGGTGCGGGCCGTGCAAGCAGCTCGGGCCGATCATCGAGAAGGTCGTCGAGGAGTCGGGCGGGCGGGCGGTGCTGGCGAAGGTCGACGTCGACGCCAACCCGCGCGTCGCGCAGAGCTTCCAGGTCCAGTCGATCCCGGCGGTCTACGCGGTGCGCGACCGCAAGGTCGTCGACGGGTTCATCGGCGCGCTGCCCGAGTCCCAGGTGCGCGCCTTCGTCGATGCGGTCGCGCCGGCGGCGTCGGAGGCCGACGTGCTCGCCGCTCGCGGTGACGAGACGTCGCTGCGCGCCGCGCTCGATCTCGAGCACGATCACCCCGCTGCGGTCGTCGCCCTCGCCGAGCTCCTCGCGGAGCGCGGCGACGGTGAGGAGGCGCTCGAGCTGCTCGGTCGGATCCCGGAGACCGCCGAGACGCGCAGGATCGCCGCGCTCGCGCGTGTCGGCGCCGACGAGGGCGACGACGAGATCGAGCGCGAGCTCCAGGAGCTGCTCGACCGGGTGAAGTCGGACGACGCCGCGCGGCAGCGCTTCGTCGACCTGCTCGAGGTGCTCGGTCCGGAGGACCCTCGCACCGCGCGGTACCGCAAGCAGCTGACGGCGAGGCTCTTCTAGAGCCCCAGACCGCGCTCGTGCAGCGCGACGGGCATGCACCCGAGCCGGGCGATGCGGTCGTGGAAGTCCTTGAGCGAGCCGGGCCACGCCCGTTGCATGCGCTCGATCTCGAGTGAACCCGTGAGGTAGGACGACGCCTGCGTCGGCCACGAGCAGTAGCGGCCGACCTCGGCGCGCGCCGTCGGCTCGGGCAGGCCGGCGCGCCCCATCATGAACGCCACCGCGTCCTCGAACGTCAGCTCGCCGGTGTGCAGCCCGGTGTCGACGACGATGCGGGCAGCGCGGAACAGCCGGTCCTTGAGGTGCATGAGCTCGTGCCGCGGGTCGGTGAAGAAGCCCTGCGAGCGCATCATCCGCTCGGCGTAGAGCGCCCAGCCCTCGGCGAAGTAGGCGCTCCGCAGCAGCGAACGCACCGGCCGCCCGCTCTCCTTTGCGCACACGAGGTGCCAGTGGTGGCCGGGATAGGCCTCGTGCACGGAGACGGTCGGGATCTCCGAGAAGTTGTTGCTCTCGAGCCGGCGCTGGACCTCGTCGTCGGGCGTGCCGTCGGGCGGGTACGGGACGAAGAAGTGGCCCGTGCGGGTCGGGCGGAACGGCGGCGGCAGCGAGTACGACGCCACCGCGAGGACGGGACGCTGGAAGTGCGGGGACGGTGTGACGAGGCACTCCTCGCCGTCGGGCAGCGTGACGAGGTCGTGCTCGACGAGGAACGCACGGGCTCGCGCCGTCCACGTCGCGTAGGTGGTGCGCATGTCGTCGGGCGTCGGCGGGTGGTCGAGGTTGAGTTGACCCACGAGTGCGCGCCAGTCGCGCGACCCGTCGATGCGCTCGGTCAGCTCTGACATCTCCGCCGCGAGCTCGTCGTACTGCTCGTGTCCGCGCGCCGTGAGCGCGGACGTGTCGAGGTCGAGCAGCTCGCGCTGCTGCAGCAGTGTCGTGTAGCGGTCCTCGCCGACGGCGAACGCGCCGGACGCCGTGGTCACGAGCTCGTCGAGGAACGCACCGAAGCGCTCGTACGCGTCCGCGGCGATCGCGCCCGCCTCCGCGAGCGCGCGGCGAGCGTCGTCGTCGTGTGCGACCTCAGCCGGCAGCAGGTCGCGGCTGTAGGTCACCGCGGCCGCGCACTGCCCCTTGGCCCGCTCCGCGAACACCGGGCTGACGAGTGAGGGGTCGAGGTTGGCGCGCCCGGCGTCGAGGATCGCGGGCACCTGGCGCAACCGCGCCGCCGCGCTCGCGGCGAGCTCGCCCTCGGGGTGGAGCCGGTGCAGGAAGAGGGTGAAGACGCCGGACAAGCCGGGGTTCAGGTACGTGTCGGGGTTGCGGCGCCAGACCGCCCAGTCCTCCATGGCGACGCGGCCGCGCAACGTCGACAGGACGAGGTCGCGGTCGAGGCGGTGCACGTCGTCGAGGTCGTCGTCCGCGAGCGCGGCGAAGCGGTCCCGCCACTGGCGGTCGGCCGCGGCGCGACGTTCGAACGCCGCCGCGTCGTACTCGCCGAGCCGGTCGTCGTAGCCGTCGATCCCGAGCGCCGATGCGGCGACCGGTGAGTCCTCCAACTCGCGATCGAAGAACGCCGCCAGCAGGTCGTCGATCCCAGCCGCCATGCGCTCGGAGTCTGCCAGCATTCTGTACCGGTGCGGCTCGAGCGCCACCCCCACTACTGGTGTCTCGTCGGCGGGCCCGTCCCGCCCGGCGCCGATGCGATCACGCTCGGTCGGCTCGTCATCGTCCGGCGGCGGGCGGCGTCGTCCGCTCGGCTGCTGCGGCACGAGCTCGTGCACGTCCGCCAGTGGCGCCGTCTCGGTGTCGGCGGGTTCCTGCGTCGCTACCTCGGCGCGTACCTGCGCGGGCGGGTGCGTGGGTACCCGCACAAGGGCGCGTACCGGCGCATCCCGCTCGAGGTCGAGGCCGAGTGGGAGGCGCGTCGCCCGTCAGTCTGAGTCGGTGTCGCCGTCGCCACGACCGCGTCCGCGGTCGCCCCCGGGCGGCGGGTCCATGGACGCGATCGCGTCGAGCAGCGTCTTCTTCTCGGCGGCGGACAGCGACGCGCCGCGGTGCAGGATCGTGTACTCGCGCGGCGGCATGCTTCCCTCGCGGATGACCTCCTCGAGATCGCGGGCGGCGCGCTGCGGCGTGTCCCACTCGGAGAAGTTCAGGTGGTCGCGCCCCTCCTTCACGTCGTGCACCGTGTAGAAGGACGCTGGCGCGAGGTTGGTGTACCACCGCCATTTGGTCTCGTTGCTGTGGCAGTCGTAGCACGACGCGCGGGCGATCGCCGCCGCCTGCTCGGTCGGCCAGGGCGCGTCCTTTGTCACCTTCGGGTTGGTGTGGTCGTGGCCGTACGGCACGAGCTGGATCGCGACGAACGCGAACACGGCGACGACGGCGACGATCCTCACGACCCGGCTCATGGCGAGCGACCGTAACGACCCCGCGGCAAAGGTGAGGTAAAGCCCGGGTAAAGGTTCGCGTCGATGCGGACGGTGATCAGCGGTGGGGTCGTGTTCGACGGGACGGGTGCGGCCCCGGCCGCGGCGGACGTCGTGGTGGACGACGACACCGGGCGGATCGTCGATGTCGGTGCGGGCCTCGACGGCGATCGCGCGGTCGACGTCGGAGGCCGCGGTGTGCTTCCGGGGTTGATCGACGCGCACGTGCACGTCGTCGTGTCGCACTTCGACCTCGTGCGTTCGCTGGAGATGCCGTTCTCGCTGCAGTTCTACGAGGCGGCCGCAAACCTGGCGACGACGCTCGCGCTCGGCATCACGACGGTGCGCGACGCCGGCGGTGCCGACCTCGGCGTCAAGGCCGCCGTCGAGCGCGGGATGATCCCCGGCCCGCGGATGCAGGTGTCGCTGTCGATGCTCAGCCAGACCGGCGGGCACGGCGATGACTGGATGGTGTGCGGGTCGCGCATCCCGTGGCTGCTCGCCGCGCATCCCGGCCGGCCGCCCGCGGTCGTGGACGGGCCCGACGAGATGCGACAGCGGGTGCGGCAGCTCGTCGCCATGGGCGCCGATGTCATCAAGGTGGCGACGTCGGGTGGCGTGCTGTCGCCGGGTACCGATCCGCGCCGGGCGCAGTTCCGTCCGCTCGAGCTCGACGTCCTCGTCGAGGAGGCGACCGCTGCCGGCCGGTTCGTGATGGCGCACGCAACGGCGGTCGACGGCGTGAAGAACGCCGTGCGTGCCGGCATCCGGTCCGTCGAGCACGGCATCTTCCTCGACGACGAGGCCATCTCGCTGATGCTCGACCGCGGCA
The DNA here is from genome assembly GCA_035700105.1 of Acidimicrobiales bacterium. Lineage (GTDB taxonomy): Bacteria > Actinomycetota > Acidimicrobiia > Acidimicrobiales > DASSOZ01 > DASSOZ01. Next base: position 15,992 of record DASSOZ010000089.1, on the reverse strand, counting down.
CGTGGCTGGTGCCGACGCTGCTCGCCCCGCAGGGCGTGCTGGACGCGGCGGCGGGCGGCGCGTCGATCCCGGAGGAGATGGTGCGCAAGGCCGGCGACGTCGTCGCCGAGCACCGCGCGTCCTTCGCGCGCGCCGTGTCGGCAGGGGTGAAGATCGCGATGGGGACGGACTGCCCGGTGTCACCGCACGGCACGAACCTCGGCGAGCTGGCGCTCATGGTCGAGGGCGGCCTCTCTGGTGCCGAGGCGCTCGTCGCGGCGACGTCGTCGGCTGCGTCGCTGCTCGGCGTCGGCGACTCGCTCGGCCGGTTGGCGCCGGGCCTCGTCGCTGACGTCGTCGTGGTCGACGGTGCGCCCGACGACGTCGCCGGGCTGGCCGACCGCGTGTACTCGGTGTGGAAGGACGGTACCGAGGTCGTGTCGCGGTCGGCGCCCGCTGACTGACTGACCCATTGCGCCGCCTCGCTCGGCGGCGTACCGTTCCTGGCCGCAGTTCGGCGCTTCCCCGTGTCGCTGGTCGTTGTTGTCGCCGCGTCCGGGGGTCGTCGTGCCCGACACCGAGCTGCTCCGTCCCGCACCTGCGCCGTCGTGGCGCGACCGGGCGGCCGCGGCGCGGGCGTTCGCCGCCGACCGGCCGGGCGCGGTCGTCGGTGCCGTCGTCGGCGCCGTCGTGCTGGCCCTGGCGGCGGTGTTCGTGTTGCGCACGCCGTCGGCCGCGGCGCCGCCGACCGAGCTGTCGCTGCCCCGCGCCGGCGCCGTCGGCGACAGCGGTTCGCCCGGCTCGACGGGCTCGTCGAGCTCGTCGACCACGGTGGCCGCGGCAGTCGTCGTGCACGTCGCAGGTGCCGTCGGGCGCCCCGGGCTCGTGCGGTTGCCGGCCGGCGCACGGGTCGCCGACGCGGTCGACGCCGCCGGTGGCCTGCGACCCGACGCCGACCTCGACCGCCTCAACCTCGCCGCGCCGCTGACGGACGGGCAGCGGGTGTGGGTCCCGATCGTCGGGCAGGACGCGCCGCCCGAGGTCGATCCGTCCGGCGGTTCCGGCGGGGGCAGCGGTGCCGGCGGCGGTGTCCCCGCGATCGTCGACCTCAACACGGCCAGCGCGACCGAGCTCGAGTCGCTGCCGGGTATCGGACCCGCGACGGCACAGGCGATCCTCGACCAGCGGCACCGCGTCGGTCGCTTCCGGTCCGTCGACGACCTGTTGGACGTGCGGGGCATCGGCCCGTCGAAGCTCGCGGCGTTGCGCGACCGGGTGCGCGTGTGATGGCCGTTCTCGGGCGCGTCCGCCGCCGGGCGCCGTACGCCATGTCCGATCGGGCGGTCGTCGTGCTCGCCGTCGCGGCCGCGGCGGGTGCGCTCGCGGCCCGGCCGCTGTCGGTGTCCATCGGCGCCGGCGTCATCGCCGGCGCGTTCGTGTTGCGACGACCGGCTGTGCTGTGCGTCGGTGTCGCGCTGTTGGCGAGCGCGTTGGCGGCGCGGTCGTGGGCGGGGCTGTCGCCGCCCGCGGCGCGCTCGATCGACGGTGTCGTCACGCTCGTCGGGGATCCCGCGGACGCGGTCGGCCGTGCGGTGAAGGCCGACGTGCGCGTCGAAGGTGGCCGGCGGGTCGAGCTGTGGGCGCGCGGCGACGCCGCCGATGCCCTGCGCGACCGGCTGGCGGGGGAGCGCGTCGCCATCCGCGGCCGGCTCGGCCCGCTGCCCCATCGCGTCCGGCGATGGCTGGCGCCGCGGCATGTGTCCGGGCGGATCTCGGCCGACCGGATCACGACGGTCGCCGGGACGCGCGGGTCCCGCTTCACCCGGATCGTGAACGGGCTCCGGCGCGCGCTCGCCCGCGGCGCGTCGTCGCTGCCCGCCGATCGCCGGCCGCTGTTCACCGGGCTCGTCATCGGCGACGACCGCGGTCAGCGACCGGAGATCGTCGACGACTTCCGCGCCTCGGGCCTGTCGCACCTGCTCGTCGTGAGTGGGGAGAACGTGGCGTTCGTCTTGACGCTGGCGGGGTTGGCCCTCCGGCGGTTGTCGCTCGGCTGGCGGCTCGTCCTCGGGCTCGCCGTCCTCGCCACGTTCGGCACGTTGACGCGGTGGGAGCCGTCGGTGTTGCGCGCGGTCGCGATGGCGTCGATCGCGCTCGTCGCCGCCGTCGCCGGACGACCGCAGCCGGGCGTCCGCGTCCTCGCGCTCGCCGTGACCGGGCTCCTGCTCGTCGACCCCCTGCTCGTGCACGCAGTCGGCTTCCGCCTCTCGGTCGCGGCGTCGGCGGGGATCCTGCTCCTCGCCGCGCCGCTGGCCCGCCGCCTGCCCGGACCGCGCTGGTTCGCGGCCGCGACGAGCGTGACGCTCGCCGCCCAGGTGGGTGTCGCGCCGGTGCTCGTGCCGACGTTCGGTGCGCTGCCGGCCGCGTCGCTGCCCGCCAACCTCCTCGCCGTCCCCGCGGCCGGGCCGGTCGTCGTGTGGGGCATGTCCGCCGGACTGGTGGCCGGGGTCGTCGGCGGCGCGCCCGCCGCCCTGCTGCACGTGCCGACCCGTCTCCTCGTGGCGTGGATCGCCGGCGTCGCTCGCGTCACGGCCGCGCTGCCGCTCGCCCGGCTCGGCGGTGTCACCCTGACGATCCTCGCCGGCGCGATCGCCGCGGCCGTCGTGTGCCGTCGTTCGGCGGGGCGGCTGGCCGCCGCACTCGCCGTCGCCGTCGCCGTCGTCGCGTTGCCCGTCTGGCGCCCACCGCCGACCGCGCTCGGCGGCACGACCGTCGCCCCCGGCGTGCGCGTGTGGCGCGGCGGCGATCCACCTTCGACGGTGGTCGTCGTCGACGCCGGTACCGACCCGCTCGACGCGCTCGGCGCGCTGCGCGCCCGCGGCATCGGTCGCATCGACGTGCTCGCGGTGCGCGGCACGAGCGACGCCATCGGCGCGATCCGGGCCCGCCACCACGTCGGCTACGAGCTCGATGCCCGCACGACGGCGCCGGGAACGGCGGTCCGAGCCGGCACCTTCGAGATCGAGGTGCGCGATCCGCGGACGGCCCGGGTCGTGGTGCGGGCCGTGCCGGGATCAGGCGGCCGTCACCGAGCCGACGGCTTGCCCGCCGCCAGCCACGCTTCGACGGCGGCGGTGGGGAGCCGGCCTCGATCGCCGAGGCCCTTCCACTGGTCCTGCTGCTTGGCCCAGGCGCGGCACGCGGCCCGTTCCTCGGTGCTCAGCTCGTCCGACGCCGCCGGCGCCCGCTTGCGGCCGCCGCTCGCCCGGCCGCCGCCCGCACCCGATGCGCCCATGCGGCCGAGCTCGCGGCCGGCGCCGCTCAACCGGACCATCTGCGCCTCGAACTCGTCGAGGTGGGCCCGGCACAGGTCGAGCTCCCACCGGCGACCGTCGAAGCCGAACTCGACCGTCTGCTCGGCGCCGATCTCCTCGTTGTCGTGGAGATCGCAGGTGAGAACGATTGACACCTTCTTTGCCATTGCGGCAAAGAACTACCAGATAAACGGGCTAAAGCGAAAGCCCGGCGACATAACGATGCCGGGCGCTAATACCCCGCGCCCAAAAAGCGGTGGCTATTCGAAGACGGGACGCAGCGGCATCCCCGACGACGCGCCGCCGTCGCCGGGTCGCACCGCCAGCACCTGGTGGAGCTGCGTGCGGCCGGCCTCGAAGTTCACCGCCGACGCCGCCATGTACAGGCGCCAGATGCGGGCGCGCGCCTCGCCGACGTCGGCGACGCACTCCGCCCAGTGGGCCTCGAGGTTCGCGACCCACGCCCGTAGCGTCAGCGCGTAGTGCTCGCGCAGCGACTCGACGTGGCGCACCTCGAACCCCGCCTGCTGGACCGTCGACACGACCGTGCCGACCTCGTGCAGCTCGCCGTCGGGGAACACGTACCGGTCGATGAAGCCGGCGCGCTGGAAGCGCGAGCGCTGGAACGGCGGCCGGGAGATGCCGTGGTTCAGCAGCCGGCCCTCGGGCCGCAGCAGGGCGTGCACCCGTTCGAAGTACACCGACAGCTGCGACAACCCGACGTGCTCGAACATCCCGATCGACGAGATGGCGTCGTAGGGCCCGTCGGCGATGTCGCGGTAGTCCTGCAGCCGGACGCGCACGCGGTCGGCCAGTCCCGCCTCGGCGATGCGCTTCTCGGCCAGCTCCGCCTGGCGCTCGGACAGCGTCACGCCGACCGCCTCGACGCCGTGGTGTTCGGCGGCGTGCAGGAGCATCCCGCCCCAGCCACAGCCGATGTCGAGCAGCCGCATCCCGGGCTGCAGGTCGAGCTTGCGGCAGATGAGCTCGTACTTCGCCGACTGCGCGGCGTCGAGCCCGACGTCGGGCGACGCCCACACCGCGCAGGAGTACGTCATCGTCGCCCCGAGCACGAGCCGGTAGAAGTCGTTCGACACGTCGTAGTGGTGGGCGATGGCGGCGCGGTCACGGGCCTGCGTGTGCCGGCGGCCGTGCAGGCGCGCCTCCTCGGGCGGCGCGGGCAGCGGCCGGCGCACCGCCGTGCGCCCGGCGATGCGCGCCAGCTCGACGATCTGGCGCGCCGACAGCGTGATCGTCGGCAACCGGGACTGCAGCTCGAGGGCGGCGTAGATGTCGCCCTCGACGTCGATGTCGCCGGCGACGTACGCCCGCCCGAAGCCGAGCTCGCCCGGCGACTGGAGGATCCGCTGGAGCGCGTCGGGCGAGCGGATCACGATCGTCGCGGGCGCGTCGTCGGGGCCGATCCGGCCGCCGTCGTACGAGCGGACGGCGACGGGAAGGTCCGTTCCGAGCAGACCTTCCACGAACGACAGGAGCGCGGAAGTCGCTGCCATGGGCGAAGTGTAGGTTCGCCGTTCGATGCTCTTGTCGCTCGGCGCGCACGATTACGACATCACGTCGCGCGCCCTCGTCATGGGCATCCTCAACCGCACCACCGACTCCTTCTTCGACAAGGGGACGTACTGGGATTTCGACGCGTTCCTCGAGAAGGCCGACCAGCTCATCGCCGAGGGCGCCGACTTCCTCGACGTCGGCGGGGTGAAGGCCGGACCCGGCCCCGAGGTGACCGAGACGGAGGAGCTCGAGCGCGTCGTGCCCGCCGTCGAGGCGCTGCACACCCGCTTCGACGTCCCGATCAGCGTCGACACCTGGCGGGCGTCGGTGGCGAAGGCGGCGTTCGAGGCCGGCGCGGTCGTCGGCAACGACATCAGCGGGTTCGGCGACCCGGACTACCTGACGGTGTGCGCCGAGGCGCAGGCGACCGCCGTCGCCACCCACATCCGGTTGAAGCCCCGCGTGCCCGACCCCGAGCCGGAGTACCCCGGTGGCGTCGTCGAGGCGGTCAGGTCGTTCCTCCTCGATCGCGCCCGCCGGGCGGAGGCCGCCGGCCTCCCACGTGAGCGGATCGTGCTCGACGCCGGCCTCGACCTCGGCAAGACGTGGCAGCAGTCGCTCGTGCTGCTCCGCGAGTCGCAACAGCTCGCCGACCTGGGCTACGCGCTGCTGCTGAGTGCGTCGAACAAGACGTTCCTCGGCAAGCTGCTCGACCTGGAGATCGACCAGCGCCGGGACGCGTCGCTCAGCGCGACCGCGCTCGGCATCGCGCGCGGGTGCCGGATCATCCGTGCCCACGACGTGCGCGGGACGGTTCGCGTGCGCGACACGATCGCCGCGGTGCTGGAGGCCCGATGAGCTCGGGCGCCGCGGCGGAGCGGTTCCCTGCCTACCTCGTCCGTGCCGACGATCCGATCCTGCTGAGCGACGCGGTTCGCGACCTCGTGCACGCGCTCGTCGGTGACGGCGACGTGTCACTCATGGTCGAGGACATCGGCGGCGACGACAGCGACGCGACGATCGCGGCGACGGTCGACGCCGCGCAGACGCCGCCGTTCCTCACCGACCACCGCGTCGTCGTGCTGCGCGACGTCGGCCGGTTCAAGACCGACGACCTCGACCCGCTCGTCGCGTACCTCGCGCAACCGAACGAGACGACGTCGCTCGTCCTCGTCGGTGGCGGCGGGCAGACGAGCCAGAAGCTGACCAACGCCGTGAAGAAGGTCGGTCACATCGTCGACGCCGGCGTGCCCCGGGCCAAGCAGGCGAAGGACGCGTGGTGGGCCGAGCGGTGGCGGGCCGCGCCGGTCAAGCTCGACAAGCAGGCGGCCGCGCTCGTCGCCGAGCACCTCGGCGAGGACGTCGGCCGGCTCGGCGCGCTGCTCGAACTGCTCGAGGCGGTGCACGGACGGGGCGCGACGCTGACCGCCGACGACGTCGCCCCCCACCTCGGTGACGCCGGCAGCGTCGCGCCGTGGGACCTCACCGACGCGATCGACGGCGGCCGGATCGGCGACGCCATCGACCTCGTCCGCCGGATGATGCACGGCGGACGCCACCCGCTGGCCATCATGGCCACCCTCCACGGCCACTTCGCCCGACTGCTGCGTCTCGACGGTGCCGGGCTGCGGGACAAGAAGGCGGCGGCGCAGGCGCTGGGCCTCGACGCCAAGCAGGAGTGGCGGGCCGAGCGCCTACTCGGCCAGGCGCGCCGGCTCGGTCACGACAACGTCTCCCAGGCGATCACGCTGCTGGCGCGCGCCGACGTCGACCTGAAGGGGAAGCGTGAGATCCCCGACGACGTCGTGATGGAGATCCTCGTCGCGCGGCTGGCGCGACTCAGTCCGCGGCGCTGATCGCGTTGATGCGCTTCATCAGGCGGGACTTGCGGCGCGCCGCCTGGTTCTTGTGGATGATGCCCTTCGCCGCTGCCTTGTCGAGCTTCTTGACGGCGAGGCGGAGCGCTTCCTCGGAGTTCTCCGCGCCGGACTCGGCGGTGACGACCGCGGTCTTGATGCGCGTCTTCAGCTCGGAGCGCACGGCCTTGTTGCGGAGGCGGCGCTTCTCGTTCTGACGGTTGCGCTTGATCTGGCTGCGGATGTTCGCCATGGCGGGCGATCAGGATAGCGGACCCGAAGGATCGGGACACAGGCCGGTACGCTCGCACGACCGTGCCGGCGCTCGACTCGATCCGAAACCTGGCGATCATCGCCCACATCGACCACGGGAAGTCGACCCTCGCCGACCGGTTCCTCGAGGTGTGCGGCGCCGTCGAGGCACGGGAGATGCGCCAGCAGTACCTCGACTCGATGGACATCGAGCGCGAGCGGGGCATCACGATCAAGGCGCAGAACGTCCGGCTCCGCTGGCGGGACCACTGGCTCCACCTGATCGACACGCCCGGCCACGTCGACTTCGGCTACGAGGTCAGCCGCAGCCTCGCCGCCTGCGAGGGCGTCATCCTCCTCGTGGACGCGTCGCAGGGCATCGAGGCGCAGACGCTGGCCAACTGCTACCAGGCGCTCGAGCACGACCTCACGATCGTCGCCGCGCTCAACAAGATCGACCTGCCTGCCGCCGAGCCGGAGCGGGTGGGCGAGGAGATCGAGCGCGTGCTCGGGATCCCGGCGGCCGAACTGCTGCACGTCAGCGCCAAGACCGGCGAGGGCGTGTCCGAGCTGCTCGACGCGGTCGTCGCCCACATCCCGCCGCCGAAGGGCGACGTCGACGCGCCGCTCCAGGGCCTGATCTTCGACTCGTACTACGACTCGTACCGGGGCGTGGTGAGTGCGATCCGCATCTTCAACGGGACGCTCGACAGCGGTGCGCGGTTGCGGTTCCTGCAAGCGGACTCGACGCACGACGCCGAGGAGATCGGCGTGCGGCTGCCGGCGCCGACGCCGGTGGCGTCGCTCGGCCCGGGGGAGGTCGGTTACCTCATCGCCGGCATCAAGGACGTCGGCGAGGCGCGCGTCGGCGAGACCGTCACGACGTTCCGCCATCCCGGCGAGGTGTTGGAGGGCTATCGCGACCCGAAGCCCATGGTGTTCTGCGGCCTGTACCCCGTCCAGGGCGACGACTTCGAGGACCTGCGGGAGGCGCTCGAGAAGCTCCGGCTCAACGACTCGTCGTTCACGTACGAGCCGGAGACGTCGGGCGCCCTCGGCTTCGGGTTCCGCTGCGGCTTCCTCGGGCTCCTCCACATGGAGATCGTGCGGGAGCGGCTCGAGCGCGAGTTCGACCTGTCGCTGATCGCGACGGCGCCGAGCGTCGAGTACCTCGTGACGCTGACGTCGGGTGAGCGGGTCGAGGTCGACAACCCGTCGGCGATGCCGGAGACACCGAAGATCGAGGAGATCGAGGAGCCGTACCTGACGGCGACGATCCTGCTGCCGTCGGAGTACGTCGGCACGGTGATGGACCTGTGCGTGTCGCGCCGGGGCGAGATGCAGAAGATGGACTACCTGTCCGAGGAGCGCGTCGAGCTCGTCTACCGGATCCCGCTGGCGGAGATGGTGGTCGACTTCTTCGACCAGCTGAAGTCGCGCACGAAGGGCTACGCGTCGCTCGACTACGACACCGCCGGCTACGCGGCGTCGAACCTCGTCAAGGTCGACGTGCTCTTGAACGGGGTGCCCGTCGACGCGTTCTCGACGATCGTGCACCGAGACCGGTCCACCGAGTACGGCCGCAAGATGACCGCGAAGCTGCGCGAGCTCATCCCCCGCCAGATGTTCGACGTCCCGATCCAGGCCGCGGTCGGCGGGCGGATCATCGCCCGCGAGACGGTGAAGGCGAAGCGCAAGGACGTGCTGTCCAAGTGCTACGGCGGCGACATCACCCGCAAGCGCAAACTGCTCGAGAAGCAGAAGGAGGGCAAGAAGCGGATGAAGTCGATCGGGCGCGTCGAGGTCCCGCAGGAGGCCTTCATCTCTGCGTTGCGCCTGGACGACTGACTCCTAGGCGAGGCTGACGGCCAGCCGGTCGAAGCCCCGCAACACGATGCGGTTGTTGCGGACGGCGCCGCCGTCGTCGAGCGTCGCCGCCGGGAACCGCTGGAGGAACGTCCCCAGCGCGACCTGACCCTCGAGCCGGGCGAGCGCCGCGCCCAGGCAGTGGTGGATGCCGCTGCCGAACGACGCGTGGAGGCCGGCGGCGTCGCGGCCGACGTCGAACGACGCGGCGTCGCTGCCCCAGTGCGACTCGTCGCGGTTCGACGACGCGAGGCACGTCATCACGAACGTGCCCTTCTCGATGTCGCGGCCGTCGATCGTGATGTCGTCGAGGGTGATGCGGCGGGAGAACTGCACCGGGCTGTCCCAGCGCAGCACCTCCTCGACCATGCCGGGCGCGAGCGACGGGTCGTCGATCACGCGCCGGCGCTGGTCGTCGTGCGCCGGCGAGAGCAGCGCGTGCACGCCGTTGCCGATGAGGTTGACGGTCGTCTCGTGCCCCGCGATGAACAGCAGCTCGATCTGGTCGAACAGCTCCTCACCGTCGAGGACCGACACCAGCGCGCTCAGCAGGTCGTCGGCCGGGTTGGCTCGCTTCCAGGCGACGACCGACTCGATGTAGGCGCGCATGTTGTCGGCGGCCTCGACCGCGGCGCGCACGTCGTCGGGCGAGAGGATCGGGTCGAGCGTCTTGGCGATCGCGTGCGCCCACGAGCGCAGCTGCTCGCGCTCCTGGACGTTGTCCGGCATCCCCAGCAGCTCCGAGATGACGGTGAACGGCAACGGGAACGCCAGCCGGTCGATCACGTCCACCGTCCCGCCGTCGACGGCCATCGCGTCGAGGGTCTCGTCGACGAGCGACTGCACGCGCGGTCGGAGCGCCTCGACCATCTTCGGCGTGAACGTCCCCTGCACCAGCCGACGCAGCCGCGTGTGATCGGGCGGGTCGAGGTTGAGGATCGCCGTCGACCGACGATCCCGCCGGGCGCCCGGCACGTCGTCGACCAGCGACGCCATCATCGGCGTCGGCGCGGCGTTGTCGAACTCGACGCTCATCGACGGGTCCCGCAGGACGCGGTTGACGTCCTCGTGACGGAACAGGATCCAGACGCCGAGCGGGCTCTGGTGCACCGGGTCGTCGGCCCGCAGGCGCGCGAACTGGGCGTACGGGTCGTCGAAGTAGCCGGGCTCGAACGGGTTGAACGACGTGCGCGGGACGCTAAACCGTCGGCGTCAGCGCGTGCGAGCCGCCTCGGCGGCCACGTCGGCGTCGACCATCATGCGGATCAGGTCGGCGAACCCGACGGTCGGCTTCCACCCGAGCCGTTCACGCGCCTTCGACGCGTCACCGATCAGCAGATCGACCTCGGCGGGGCGCATGAACCGCGGGTCCTGGTCGACGTACGGGTGCCAGTCGTCGATCCCGACCGCCGCGAACGCGTGGTCGAGCAGGTCGCGGATCGTGTGCGTCTCTCCGGTCGCGATGACGTAGTCGTCGGGCTCCGGCTGCTGCAGCATCATCCACATCGCCTCGACGTAGTCGCCGGCGAAGCCCCAGTCGCGAGACGCGTCCAGGTTCCCGAGGGCGATCTTGTCCTGCAGCCCGAGGTGGATCCGGGCGACGCCGTTGGTCACCTTGCGGGTCACGAACTCGAGCCCACGGCGAGGGGACTCGTGGTTGAAGAGGATCCCGCTCGACGCGTGCAGCCCGTACGACTCCCGGTAGTTCACCGTCGTGTAGTGGCCGAACACCTTGGCCACGCCGTAGGGAGAGCGGGGATGGAACGCGGTGCGCTCGTTCTGCGGCGTCTCCCGCACCTTGCCGAACATCTCCGACGACGACGCCTGGTAGAAGCGCACGCCGCCGGCGTCGCTGCCGCCGACGACGCGGATCGCCTCGAGCATGCGCAGGACGCCGAGACCGGTGATGTCCGACGTCAGCTCCGGCTGGCGGAACGACAGGTGGACGAACGACACGGCGCCGAGGTTGTAGACCTCGTCGGGCTGCACGAGCTCGAAGGCGGCGATGAGCGACGACAGGTCCTGGAGGTCGCCCTCGATGATCTCGAGCGAGGGCGTCTCCGCCTGCACGAGCTGCACCTTCGGGTTGTTCTGCCCCCGCACCATCCCGAAGACGTCGTAGCCCTTGCCGGCCAGGAACTCGGCGAGGTAGCGCCCGTCCTGGCCCGTGACTCCGGTGATGAGCGCTCGGGGCATCGGCGGCAGACGCTAGCGAACCCGCTCGACACGGTTGGCACTCGGTAACATCGAGTGCCAGCCATGCTGGACGAACGCAAGGCCTCGATCCTCCGTGCCGTCGTGGAGGAGTACATCGCCACCGCGCAGCCGGTGGGGTCCGCGCACGTCGCCGCCGCGCCCCGCATCGGTGTCTCACCGGCGACGGTTCGCAACGAGATGGCGTACCTCGAGCACGAGGGTTACCTCGTCCAGCCGCACACGAGCGCCGGGCGCATCCCGACCGACAAGGGCTACCGGGCCTTCGTCGACCAGCTCGCCGGTCCCGGCCAGCTCGACACCGGCCGCCGCCAGCTCGTGAAGGACTTCTTCGCGAGGGCGCACGGCGAGCTCGAGGACATGCTGAAGGACACGAGCCGGCTGCTGTCGAGCGTCACCGACTACGCCGGCGTCGTCGTCGGCCCGCCCCACGAGGCCGCGACCATCCGCTCGATCCAGGTCGTCGGTCTCGCCCACGGTGTGGCGCTCGTCGTGGCCGTCCTCTCGAACGGCGCCGTCGAGAAGCGCACGCTCGAGATCGCCGACGACGTGGGCGACGAGCGACTCGCGGCGGTCACCGCCCACCTGTCGGCGCACCTCGCCGGCCGCACGCTGCGCGACCCGGCGGCCGTCCCCTCGACCGGCGACGCCGTGACCGACGCGCTGAGCGAACGTGCCGCACGTGCGTTCGCGCACGACGACGGCGACGACGGCGACCAGGTGTACGTCGGCGGCACGGCGCGGATCGCGTCGGCGTTCGACGCGGTCGACACCGTCCGGGAGGTCCTCGGCGCCCTCGAGCAGCAGTACGTCATCGTCGGCCTGCTGCGCGACCTCCTCGACCGCGGCCTGTCCGTGTCGATCGGCAGTGAGCACGGCGTGCAGAACCTCGCCGAGTGCTCGATCGTCATCGCGCCGTACGAGGTCGAAGGCGAGCAGGCCGGAACGATCGCCGTGCTCGGCCCGACGCGCATGAACTACCCGCAGGCGCTCGCCGCGGTCGCCGTCGTCGGCAGCCGGCTCGGCCAGCGACTGAGCGAGGGCTAGGACCGCCGCCATGGCCGACGACTACTACGAGCTGCTCGGCGTCGGGCGTGACGCGTCGGACGACGAGATCAAGCGCGCGTACCGCCGGCTCGCGCGTGAGCTGCACCCCGACGCCAACCCCGGCGACGCCGACGCGGAAGAGCGTTTCAAGAAGGTGGCGGTCGCGTACGAGGTGCTGCGCGATCCCGAGAAGCGTCGCCAGTACGACATGTTCGGCACCGTGGGCGGCATGGGCGGCGCGGGCGATCCGTTCGCCGGGTTCGGGGGCGGCATCTCCGACCTGTTCGACGCGTTCTTCGGTGGCACCGGCTTCGGTGGCGGTGGCGGCGGTCGACGCCGGGGCCCGTCGGGGCCGCCGCGCGGCGCCGACCTCGAGGTCGGCCTCGAGCTGTCGTTCGTCGATGCCGCGTTCGGCGGCCAGCACGATGTCACCGTCCGCACCGCGGTCGCGTGCGAGACGTGCCACGGATCCGGCGCCGAGCCCGGCACGTCACCGACGCGCTGCCCGACGTGCGAGGGCGCGGGCGAGGTCCGGCGAGTCCGCCAGTCGATCCTCGGGCAGATGGTGACCGCGTCGGTGTGCGATCGCTGCCACGGAACCGGCGAGATCATCGAGTCGCCGTGCTCGACGTGCCGCGGCGACGGCCGCAAGGTCGAGGACCGCACCTACACCGTCGACGTCCCGGGCGGCATCGACGACGGCCAGACGTTGCGGCTGTCGGGTCGGGGCGCGGTCGGGCCGCGCGGCGGTGCGGCCGGCGATCTCTACGTCCACATCCGCGTGCGGCCGCACGACCGATTCGTGCGCCAGGGCTACGACCTCGTGCACGAGCTGCACGTGCCGCTCACGCAGGCGGCGCTCGGCGCGCACTTCCCGTACGAGACGCTCGACGGCGTCGAGGACTTCGTCGTTCCGGCGGGCACGCAGACCGGGCGTGTCTTCCGGCTGCGCGGGCGCGGCATCCCGCACGTCGACGGCCGCGGCCGCGGCGACCTGCTCGTGCAGGTCGTCGTCGACACGCCCACCGGCCTCGCCGGTCGCCAGGAGGAGTTGCTCCGCGAGCTCGCCGCCGAGCGGGGTGAGGACGTCGCGCCGGCCGAGACCGGCCTGTTCTCGCGCATCAAGTCGGCGTTCAAGTAGCCGCCGTGGCCGCCGCCCACGTCTTCGTGGACGACCTCGGCGGGCCTGTCCTCTCCGACGACGACCGGGCGCACCTCGTTCGCGCCCTGCGGCTGCGCGACGGCGAGATCGTGACGGTGTCCGACGGCCGCGGGGGTTCGCGTCCGTGCCGCTTCGTCGCCGCCGACGGCACGGTCGTCCCCGACGGCGACGTCGAGCGCGCACCTGCACCGGTGCCGCCCGTCACCGTCGCGCTCGCCATCCCGAAGGGCGACCGGCTCGAGTGGGCCGTGCAGAAGCTCACCGAGACGGGCACCGACCGCATCGTCCTGCTCCACACCGACCGGTCCGTGGTCCGCTGGGATGCCGACGGGGGCGGGGACCGGGTCGCCCGGCGGCTCGACCGCCTGCGACGCATCGCCCGGGAGGCGGCGATGCAGTCCCGCAGGATCTGGCTCCCCGACGTCGCGGGTCCGGTGGCGTTCGGCGACGCGCTGACCTCGCCCGGGGTCTGCGTCGCGGACGCCGGCGGCGGACCGCCCTCGCTCGCGTCGCCGACGGTGCTCGTGGGGCCCGAGGGCGGGTGGTCCGACGGCGAGCGGGAAGCGGTCGCGGCCGGCGGGATCTCCCGCGTGTCCCTCGGGCCGCACGTGCTGCGCGTCGAGACGGCCGCGGTCGCCGCCGCGGTTCTGCTCGCGGCGTTCAGGGCAGGTCTCGCCGGGATGCGCGAGGAATAGGTCGAACGAACTACGCTCTTGCCGCGGAGGGGCGATGGAGAGTGAAGGCGTCAACACGGAGTACGCCCAGCGCGTCGGCGCACGCCTTCGATCCGTGCGCAGGCAGAAGGGCCTGTCGCTGCAGGACGTCGAGGCGAAGTCGTCGCTCGAGTTCAAGGCGTCGGTGCTGGGTGCGTACGAACGGGGCGAACGGGCCATCTCGGTCCCGCGCCTGCAGCGCCTTGCCCGGTTCTACAGCGTGCCGGTCGACCGCCTGCTGCCCGACGAGAACGGCGGGCCCGGTCACGTCGTCGACCTGACCGCGCCCGGTGAAGGCACCGCCGCAGATGCGCGCGCCGAAGCGATCATGATCGACCTCACGCGTCTGTCCGAGGTCGACGACGAGTCGCTCGCGCCGCTCCAGCGCTTCATCACGATGATCCAGCTGCAGCGCCAGGACTACAACGGCCGTGTGCTCACCGTGCGCCGCGAGGACATGCGCGCGCTCGCCTGCCTCATCGACGTGTCGCCCGACGGTTTGCGACGCCGGCTCGACGAGCTCGGTCTGCGAACGTCCGTCTGACCGCCGTCTTGTTCGGCGTCTACGTCCACATCCCGTTCTGCCGCCGGCGGTGCGACTACTGCGCGTTCGCGACGTGGACCGACCGCTCGTCGCTGATCCCCGCGTACGTCGACGCGTGCATCGCCGACGTCGCCCGCGCTGATCTCCCGCCGGCGACGTCGGTGTTCGTCGGGGGCGGGACGCCGTCGCTCGTCGACGGCGTGTCGCTCGGCCGGTTGCTCTCGGCGGTGCCGGTCGCGGCCGGAGGTGCCGAGGTCACGGTCGAGTGCAACCCCGACGACGCGTCGCCCGAGCTGTTCGACGCGTGGCTCGCGGCTGGTGTGACGCGCGTGTCGTTCGGCGTGCAGTCGATGCGGTCGCACGTGCTGGCGTCACTCGGACGGGCGCACGATCCGGCATCGGTCGTGCGGGCGACGTCGCTCGCGGCGTCATGCGGGTTCGCGTCGTGGAGCGTCGACCTGATCTACGGCGGCGCGGGCGAGACGCTCGACGACTGGCGCTCGACGCTGACCTCGGTGCTGTCCCTGCCGGCGGGCGCGCCGCCGCACGTGTCGGCCTACGCGCTCACGGTCGAGCCGGGCACGCCGCTCGCGCTCGACGCGTCGCGCCATCCCGACGACGACGACCAGGCGGCCAAGTACGAGGTCGCCGAGTCGATGCTGTCGGGTGCGGGACTGCGCTGGTACGAGCTGTCGAACTGGGCGTTGCCGGGACACGAGTGCCGGCACAACCGGCTGTACTGGGCACAGGGCGACTACGCCGGGATCGGGTGCGCCGCCCACTCGCACGTCGGCGGGCGACGGTGGTGGAACGTTCGCACGCCCGACCGCTACATCGCGCTCGTCGAGGCGGGCGCGTCCGTCGAGGCCGGCAGCGAGGCGCTCGCCGGCGTGGCCCGCCGTCGCGAGGCCGTCGAGCTCTCGCTGCGGACGCGCTCGGGCGTGCCGGCGTCGCTCGTGCCCGACGAGGTGCTCGACGCCGGCCTGGTGGACGTGACGTCGTCGCCGGGCCGGGCCGTGCTCACGGTGCCGGGACGGCTGCTGGCGAACGAGGTGGCGATCCGCCTGCGCGACCCGTAGCGACGTCGACCTCGGTGGTCGGGTTGTCTGCGGTGTCGATCAGGAGGTGATCGCATCCGACGCCGTCGGTGGCGCGCCCCGCGCCGGTGATGCCCTCCATGCGCGTGACCGGTGTCGCGGTCGCGTCCGGCGCGATCGTGTCGAACACGAGGACGTCGCCGGTGGCCGGACGAACGACGACCGGCAGGCGCGAGCCTGTGCTGTCGTCGCACGCCCAACGGCCCTCGACGACCAGGTCGCCGTCGACGCCCAGTTCGTAGCGATGGCCACCGATGACGAGCACGCGATCGGCCGACGCCGGCACGGTCACCGGCACCGCCGTCGTCGTCGCGGTGGTGGCCGCCGTCGAGCCCGTCGGCCGGGCGGTCGACGATGGTGCGAGGACGGCGACACCCATCGTGACGACCCCGGCGGTGGCGGCGAGCGCGCCGACCGTCGTGCCCCGCCGGTG
>DASSOZ010000088.1:0-4115 GCA_035700105.1 Acidimicrobiales bacterium | reverse complement strand
GGCCGGACGGGGCGACAAGGTCGCGTATCACTGGGAGGGCGAGCCCGGTGACACGCGCACCATCACCTACGCGCAGCTGCTCGACGAGGTGCAGCGGTTCGCCGCCGCGCTGAAGCAGCTCGGCGTCCGGCGCGGCGACCGGGTCGCGATCTACATGCCGATGATCCCGGAGCTCCCCGTCGCGATGCTCGCCTGCGCCCGCATCGGCGCGCCGCACAGCGTCGTGTTCGGCGGCTTCTCGTCCGACGCGCTCCGCGACCGCATTCTCGACGCCGAGGCGAAGGTCCTCGTCACCGCCGACGGCGGCTGGCGGCGCGGCAACGTCGTCCCGCTCAAGGCGAACAGCGACGTCGCTCTCGCCGACACGCCGAGCATCGAGCACGTCGTCGTCGTGCGCCGCACCGAGAGCGACGTGCACATGGAGGACGGGCGCGACGTCTGGTACCACGACGTCCTCGCGAACGCGCCCGCCGAGTGCGCGCCCGAGCAGATGGACAGCGAGGACCTGCTGTACCTGCTCTACACGTCGGGCACGACGGCGAAGCCCAAGGGGATCATGCACACGACGGGCGGCTACCTCACCCACGTCGCGTTCACCCACAAGTACGTGTTCGACCTGCACCCCGACACCGACGTCTACTGGTGCGCGGCCGACATCGGGTGGGTCACCGGACACAGCTACATCGTCTACGGCCCGCTGACGAACGGCGCGACGAGCGTGATGTACGAGGGGACGCCCGACCACCCCGGCCGTGACCGCTTCTGGGCGATCGTCGAGAAGTACGGCGTCACGATCCTGTACACCGCACCCACCGCGATCCGCACGTTCATGAAGTGGGGCACCGACGAGCCCGCGAAGCACGACATGTCGTCGCTCCGGTTGCTCGGGTCGGTCGGCGAGCCGATCAATCCGGAGGCGTGGCTCTGGTACCGCGAGCACATCGGCGGCAACCGGTGTCCCGTCGTCGACACGTGGTGGCAGACCGAGACCGGCGGCATCATGATCAGTCCGCTTCCGGGCGCGACGACGGCGAAGCCCGGTTCGGCGACGTTCCCGCTGCCCGGGATCGGTGCCGAGGTCGTCGACGACAGTGGGACACCCGTCGGTCGCGGCCAGGGCGGCTACCTCACACTGACGCGGCCGTGGCCGGGGATGTTGCGCGGCATCTACGGTGACCCCGAGCGCTACCGGCAGACGTACTGGAGCCGGTTCGACGGCCGCTACTTCGCCGGCGACGGCTGCAAGCTCGACGACGAGGGCTACTTCTGGCTGCTCGGCCGCGTGGACGACGTCATGAACGTGTCGGGCCATCGCATCTCGACGACCGAGGTCGAGTCGTCGCTCGTCGACCACCCGACGGTGGCGGAAGCCGCGGTCGTCGGCGCGAAGGACGAGACGACGGGGCAGGCGATCATCGCGTTCGTCACGCTGAAGGGCGGCAACGAGCCGAGCGACGCGCACGGCGACGACCTGCGCAAGTTCGTCGCCGCCAAGCTCGGCGCGTTCAGCCGGCCGAAGACGATCATCTTCACGGACGAGCTGCCGAAGACGCGCTCGGGCAAGATCATGCGCCGTCTGCTCCGCGACGTCGCCGAAGGCCGCGACCTCGGCGACACCACGACGCTCGCCGACGCGTCGGTCGTGGAGGAGATCAAGCGCCGGGCGACCACGACGCCACAGGAGGACTGAGGGGCTGCCCGCCACACCCGACAACTGGACGTGGCGCGACGGCCCGGTCGACGGACCCGCCGTCGTGTTCGACATGGACGGTGTGCTGTCCGACGCCGCCGGCCGCCAGCACTACATCGACCGCACGTCGCGCCGGCGGGACTGGAACGCGTTCTTCGACGCGTGCGGCGACGACCCGCTGATCGACGACGTCGCCGCGCTGCTCGGTCTCCTCGACGACTCGCTCCGGGTCGTGCTGCTGACCGGCCGCCCGCAGCGGGTGCGGCCGCAGACACTGGCGTGGCTCGAGCGCTACGAGCTGCGCTGGGATCTGCTCATCATGCGCGATTGGGGCGACTACACCGCGGCACGCGAGTTCAAGCGCGACACGGTCGCCGAGTTGCGCGCCGCCGGCTTCGACCTCCGCCTCGGATTCGAGGACGACATCCGCAACCGCGACATGTTCAAGGCCGAAGGCGTCCCCTGCGTCTACATCCACTCCGGCTACTACGACTGAGCCCACGCCCACCCCCATTTCCGTGACATCAAACGAAAGTGGGGTCCCCGGCCCCCGGTTCCGTCGCCGATCTGCGATCCTGGCGGGAACGGCGCCGCCCTGTTCGACGTTCATCGGAGTGCAATGAGCAAGAACACGCTGAAGACCTACGTGCTCCTCGCCTTCCTCGGCGGGCTGATGGTGCTGATCGGGTCGTTCTTCGGCCGTGGCGGCGCCATCATCGGGCTCGGCATCGGCCTCGTCATGGTCGGCGCGTCCTACTGGTTCTCCGACACCATCGCCATCAAGGCGGCGCGCGCCACGCCCGTCACCGAGGCGGAGATGCCGGAGTACTACCAGGTCGTCCGTGAGCTGACGCAAAAGGCCGGCATGCCGATGCCGAAGCTCTACGTGACGCCCGACATGCAGCCGAACGCCTTCGCCACCGGCCGCAACCCCGACCACGCCGCCGTCGCCGTCACCCAGGGGATCCGGCAGATCTGCTCGTGGGACGAGCTGCGCGGCGTCCTCGCCCACGAGATCAGCCACGTCGGCAACCGCGACATCCTCATCGGCTCGGTTGCGGCCGCCGTCGCCATGGGGATCACGTTCATCGCCCGCATGGCGATGTGGGGCGCGATGTTCGGCGGCATGGGCGGCCGGGACAACGACGACCGCGGGGCCAACCCGATCGCGTTGATCGCCATGGCGATCCTCGCCCCGATGGCGGCGATGCTCCTGCAGATGGCGCTCACCCGCAGCCGCGAGTACGAGGCCGACCGCTCCGGCGCCCGCCTCATCGGCGACGGCGAGCCGCTCGCCCGCGCGCTCGAGAAGCTCGAGCAGGGCGTGCGCCAGGTCCCGATGAACGTCAACCCGGCGCAGGCTCAGGCGTACATCGTCAACCCACTCACCGGGCGTCAGGTCCAGTTCGCCAACCTCTTCATGACGCACCCGCCGACGGCCGATCGCATCGCCCGCCTGCGCGGCGGCGACTGGCGGCAGTAGACCGCCACCGGCGGTAGAGACAGGACTTCCGGGCGTCACCGGCGAAACCGGTGACGCCCGATGCCGCGTCGAACCCCCCTCGTAATCCTGCTGAGGGCTGCGCCCCCAGACCCCATCGCCGGCCGGCGAGCTGGCGCTCGCTCGTCCGGACGGCGGCCTGCCGCCGTCGTCGCAGCCTCGCTCGTCGGCGCAGGCATGCTCGTCGCCACCACGTGGTCGGCCGCGGCGCAAGTGCCGCCGCTCGGGACACCGCCGCCGACGACGACGGCGCCCCCGACGACGCAACCGCCGCCGCCGGAGCAGGCGCCCAGCCAGCCCACCCCCGGTCCGGCGGCACCCACCGACGACGGCAGCGGTGGCGGCTCCGGCGACGCCGGTGCGACCCCGGGATCGGGTGCGTCGGACGGGAACCGCATCCCGTCCGAGTACCAGTCGCTCGTCAACTCGGTGCGACGGTCGCCGGCGAACAACACCAAGGCGCTGGTCGCCGCGCTCTCGCAGCTCCAGCAGTTCGGGCTGAGCGCGCAACAAGCGGCCATCGTCGGCATGGGCCGCTTCCCGATCGCCGGCACCGCGACCTTCGGCGACGACTGGTGGTATCCGCGCTTCGTGCCGACGTTCCACCTCCACGTGGGCACGGACATCTTCGCCGCCTACGGCACGCCCATCCGGGCTCCCGTCGACGGCCGGGTGCGCGTCACCAACGGCAAGGTCGGCGGCCTCGCCGTCTACGTGTACATGCCGGACGGCACCTACTTCTACATGGCGCACATGAGCGCGCTGGCCGACGGGCTGACCGAGGGCCAGCACGTGAAGACCGGCGACGTCGTCGGCTTCGTCGGCGACTCCGGCAACGCCAAGGGCGGCGCACCGCACTGTCACTTCGAGATCCACCCGCGCGGCGGCCCGCCGATCGACCCGAAGCCGTACCTCGACCGGTTC
>DASSOZ010000087.1:0-20429 GCA_035700105.1 Acidimicrobiales bacterium | reverse complement strand
AACCCGCGGATCGCCCGGCCGACATCGGCGGGGTCGTCCGACCTGGTCATCGCCGCCTTGCGCTCGGTGAGGGCGGACACGAGCGCGCCGTTGTCGGTCCGCTCGACCGCCCGCCGCGCCGCCAGTCCGTACACGAGCCCGAACAGCTCGTAGTTGTCGCGGACCGATCGCGAGTCGAGCGCGTTGATGAACGCGCCGCGGTGCAGCTCGATCGTGAGCCAGCCCTCGCGCTCGAGCGCGATCAGCGCCTCGCGCACGGGGATGCGGCTGATGCCGAGCGCGGCGGCGACGTCGTCCTGCGGGACCCGGTCGCCCGGGCGCAGGTCGCCGTCGAAGATCATCCGGCGGATCAGCAGCGCTGCGTGCTCTGCGCTGCTGGTGCGCACGAACTCGCCGGAAGGCGGCAGCACCGGCTTCCGCGGCATCTGCATACGATATCCAACCGTGTCTGACGGGCGGCTCGCCATCGACCGCACGACACCCGCCGACGACGTCGTCGCCGCCGTCGAGGCGTGGGTCGACGAGCACGTCCCGGGCGCGTGGCGCGACGCGGCGGCGCGCGGCGGCCGGCAGGCGATCCGGCAGGTGCGGTCGCGCGTCGACTACGAGGCCTGGTACCCGACGTTCGCGGCGAGCGGTCTCGTCGTCGCCACGTGGCCGGTCGACTACGGCGGGCTCGACCTCGACGCCGCGCAGGCCCGTGCCGCGGAGTCGGTTCTCGCGCCGTACAACCTCGGCCGGCTCAACCCGCTCGGCCTCAACAACACCGCGCCCGCGCTGTTCGCGCACGGCACGGAAGCGCAGCGCGCCCGGTTCCTTCCGCCCCTCGTTCGCAACGAGGAGAAGTGGTGCCAGCTGTTCAGCGAGCCGGGTGCCGGGTCCGACCTGGCGTCGCTGGCGACGCGCGCCGAGCGCGACGGCGACGAGTGGGTGCTCACCGGCCAGAAGGTGTGGACGACGTGGGCGCACGTGTCGGACTTCGGCATCTGTCTCGCCCGCACCGACCCCGCTGCGCCGAAGCACAAGGGCATCACGTACTTCCTCGTCGACCTGCACGCGCCCGGCGTCGACATCCGCCCGCTGCGGCACCTCGGCGGCGAGATCGACTTCAACGAGGTGTTCCTCGACGAGGTTCGCGTGCCCGACTTCCACCGGGTGGGCGGTGAGGGCGAAGGCTGGCGGGTCGCCGGCGCGACGCTGGCCGGCGAGCGCAAGATGGTGTCGGGGTCGGGCGCGGGCGGCGTCGACCGCATCGGCGGCTCGGGCATCGACCGGTTGGTCGAGCGGGCCCGGGCACTCGGCCGCGCCGGCGAACCCGTGGTGCGCCAGCGGCTGCTGTCGCTCTACAGCCAGGAGCGCGTCCGCGCGTGGACGAACGCGCGGTCGCGCGGCACGCCCGGGCCGGCGACCTCGGTGGGCAAGATCCACCAGGGCGAGCTGAACCAGCGGATCCAGGATCTCGCCGTCGACGTCCTCGGCATGGACGGAGTGGCGTTCGCCGTCGCCGGCGAGCGGAGCGAGTGGGCGGCGACGCTCCCGTACGAGGTCAAGGGCATGCTCCGCTCGCTCGCCAACACGATCGAGGGCGGCACGACCGAGGTGAACAAGAACATCGTCGGCGAGAAGGTCCTCGGCCTGCCCCGCGAGCCGGACCCGTGGTCGGGCGCGGCGTGGCAGGACGTTCCCCGCTCGTGAGCGACGTGGTGTCGCTGGCGTCGCTCCTCGTCGACCACCCCGCGGCGGACGGCGAGCCCCTGCTGCACTCGATCGACGAGACGCGCACCGCCGGCGAGTCACGACGCGCCGCGCAGGACATGGCGGACGCGCTGCGGGGCGCGGGCGTGCGACCGGGGCAGGCCGTCGCGGTGCAGCTGCCCAACGGCCCGGGTGCGATCACGACGTTGGTCGGCGTGTGGCTGGCGGGCGCGGTGTTCGTGCCGGTGAACCCGCGCTTCCCACGTGCCGAGGTCGACAAGGTCGTCGCCATGACTCAGCCCGCCGCGCTCGTCACCGGCGACGGCGTCAGTCCACTCCCCCGTGCTCGCACCTACGACAGCGGCGTGGCGTTCGTGCTGTGGACGTCGGGCACGACCGGCACACCGAAGGCGATCCTGCACACGCACAGCGGCTACCTCGAGCTGCTCGACCGCGTACTCGGTCCGCTGCGCGCCGGCCGGCGCGCCGGTGAACGCGCCGAGCGGCCGACGCCCAACCTCATCCCGGTGTCGATCGCGCTCAACGCCGGTCTCTACAACGTGCTGTTCGGGCTGCGGGCCGGCGCCGAGATCGTCGTGATGGACCGCTTCGAGACAGCGACGTTCGCCGAGCTCGTCCGCCGGTTCCAGATCCGGTCGACCGTGCTGCCGCCGGCGGCGATCACGATGCTCAACGACGACGACGCGATCACATCGCTCGCACCGTTGCGGTACGTGCGGTCGATCACCGCGCCGCTGTCACCGCTGCAGGCGCGACGGTTCGGCGACCGGTTCGGCGCGTTCGTCCTCAACGGCTACGGCCAGGCGGAGATCGGCGAGGTCATCGGCTGGACGGCGGCCGACGCCAAGGCGCATCCGGACAAGCTCGGCGCCGCCGGCCGCCCGCACCCCGGCGTCGACATCAAGCTCGTCGACGGCGTCCTGCACGTGCGTCCGCCGCGGCGGGCCGAGGGCTACGCCACGGGTGAGGCAATGGACGACCGCGTCGACGCCGAGGGCTTCGTCGACACCGGCGACGTCGCCCGCATCGACGACGACGGATTCGTCTGGATCGAGGGCCGCGTCGGCGACGTCATCAACCGCGGTGGCAACAAGGTCTTCCCCGGCGACGTCGAGGAGGTGCTGCGCCTGTCGCCGTTCGTCGACGATGCCGCGGTCGTCGGCGCGCCTGATGACCGGCTCGGCGAGGTCCCGGTCGCCTTCGTCACCGGCGACGCCGGCGCGTTCGACCCCGCCGCACTCGACGCGCTGTGTCGCGAGCGCCTCGTCGCGTACAAGGTGCCGGTCGCCTTCCACTTCGTCGACGACCTGCCCCGCAGTGAGGTCGGCAAGGTGCTGCGGAGCGAATTACGCGGTCGCGCGTGACGCCAGCTCGCCGAGGTCGGTGCCCGAGTGCGTGCGCTCGAAGCGTCCCTTGTCCATCGAGCGGACGGACACGTCGTGCCCGGCGGCCTCGGCCCGCAGGGCGGCGACGGTCGAGTCGGCGCGCGAGCGGTGGGCGAACGGGTCGAACGAGTACCAGCGGCACGCGTTCTCGAAGGTGATCCTGCGCAGCTCGTCGTCGGGGACGTCGGCGGCGACGCGCGCCAGCTCCTCGGGCGCCGACGGCCACGACGAGTCGGAGTGCGGGTAGTCGCACTCCCACGCGATGTTGTCGATCCCGATGAGGTCGCGCAGGCGGATGCCGACCGGGTCGGCGATGAAGCACGTGAGGAAGTGCTCGCGGAACACCTCGCTCGGCAGCTTGCCGCCGAAGTCCTGACCCGTCCACGCGCGATGCATGTCGTACGTGCGGTCGATGCGGTCGAGGAAGTAGGGGATCCAGCCGGTGCCGCCCTCGGACAGCGCGATCTTGATCGACGGGTACTGCTTGACGACCCGTGACCACAGCAGGTCGGCCGCGGCCTGGCAGATGTTCATCGGCTGCAGCGTGATCATCACGTCGACCGGCGCGTCCGGCGCGGTCACGGCGAGCTGCCCTGACGAGCCGAGGTGGATCGACACGACGACGTCCTCGTCGCACACCGCTCGCCACAGCGGGTCCCAGTGCTCCTGGTGGAACGAGGGGTAGCCGAGGGTCGCCGGGTTCTCGGTGAACGTGACCGAGTGGCACCCCTTCTTCGCCAGCCGGCGGACCTCGGCGGCGGCGAGCTCGGGGTCCCACAGCACCGGCAGCCCCATCGGGATGAATCGACCGCGGTACGCGCCGCACCACTCGTCGACGTGCCAGTCGTTGTAGGCCTGGAGGACCGCGAGCGCGAGGTCCTTGTCGTCCGCCGCCGCGAACAGGCGCCCGCTGAAACCGGGGAACGACGGGAAGCACATCGATCCGAGGATCCCGCCGGCGTTCATGTCCTTGATGCGCTCGTGGACGTCGAAGCAGCCCGGTCGCATCTCGTCGAACGCGGTCGGCTCGATGCCGTATTCCTCCTTCGGCCGGCCCGCGACCGCGTTCAGTCCGACGTTCGGGATGACGGCGCCGTTGAAGGTCCACACGTCGGACCCGTCGTCGCGGCGCACGACCTTCGGCGCCCTGTCGGCGTACTTCGCCGGCAGCTTCCCGTCGAAGAGCGACGGAGGCTCGACGAGGTGGTCGTCGACGCTCACGAGGATGAGGTCATCGGCTCGCATGGCGTGGCTCCCTTCGGATCGTTCAGGCCCGCCCGAGCAGCAGGTCGGCGGCGACGTCGAGTTGACGGTAGACCCGGGCGATCGGGTGACGTCCGAGCGTCCAGTCCCGCAGGTTGGCGTCGAGCACCGCGCCCATGACCGACAGGATCTGCTCGCGGCGCGGTGACGGGATGCGCGGGAGGAACGAGGCGAACGCCTCGTTCTGCACGCGGGCGAAGCGCTCGAACGTCTCGACGGCGGCGGGGTCGCTGGTCGCCTGTACCGCGAGGAGGTGGCCGTACACGTTGGGATGGCGCTCGAACGCCCGGGCGGCGCGGCGGTACGCGGCCTTGAGCTGGTCGACGCTCCGGCCCCGCTGCTCGAGCGGACCCGCCGAGCGGTAGCGGCGGGCCCAGGCGAGCAGCGCCTCCGCGACGAGGTGCTCCTTCGAGCTGAAGTAGCGGTACGTGGTGCCGAGCGCGACACCGGCGGCGGCGGTGACGTCCTTCATCTGCACGTCCTCGTACGGGTGTTGCAGCATCAGCTCGACGGCGGCGTCGACGATGCGGTCGCGCCGCGCCCGCTGGGCGTCGTCGAGGTCGTCGACGCGCGGCGGTGCGCTGACGGTCATGCCCGCGGGGTCACGAGGGCGCGGGCGTTGTCGCGCATGATCTTGCGGATCGCGGTGTCGTCGAGGCCGTCGAGCTCCTTGACGAACGCGGTGGGCTCGGCGAGGCCTTCGGCGTGCGGGTAGTCGGACCCGAACACGACCTTGTCGGGACCGACGGCGTCGACGAGCGCGAGCACGTCGTCCTCGAAGAACGGCGACACCCAGACGTGATCGCGGAAGGCCGCGACCGGATCGGACGCGAACTCGTGCGGCAGCTGCACCGACAGCTGCTTCAGCTTCTTCAGCAGCGGGCGGACCCAACCGGAGCCCGTCTCGATCGTGGCCACGCGCAGGTTGGGGAAACGGTCGAACAGCCCGTCGGCGATCAGCGACGCCATGAAGTCGTGGATCGGGCTGGCGGACAGCAGCCGCTTCAGCATCGGGACGCGGAACGATTCGACCTCACCCGACAGCCCCCAGAGCTGCTCGTACGCGGCGTAGCTCGAGTCGCCGCCGTGGACGACGAGCGTGATGCCCGCCTCGTTCAGCCGCGCCCAGAACGCGTCGTGGGCGCGGTCACCCGGGGTGCGGCGGCCGGCGACGCCGTACACCGACGCCGGGCGCATCAGGACCGTGCGGGTGTCGTGGGCCAGCGCGTACTCGAGCTCGGCGACGGCCCAGTCGACGTCGACGAGGCTCACGTACGGCGACGCGTAGATGCGGTCGTCGTGGTTGAAGCCCCAGTCCTCGTCGAGCCACCGGTTGAACGCGGTGAACGCGGCGGTGAAGGCCGGGACGTCGTGCTCGAGCGCGGCCTCCATGCCGACACCGAGCGTCGGCAACATGATCGTCGACTCGATCCCCTGCTCGTCCATCACCTTCACCCGCGCATCGCGGTCGCGGTACTCGGGGCGGTCGGTGATCGGTTCGAGCTCGCCGAACGCGGCGCGCATGTCGGTCACGCCCGACTTGGCGCGGAAGTAGTCGGAGAGCGCGCCCGGCTTCGACACGTTCTCGAACGTCGGGTTCGGGATGAACCGGTTGACGGCACCGCCGACGAGCAGCCGGCGCTTTCCGTCGACGTCGGCCCACTGCATCGTCCGCTTGCGGAGCTTCGGGTCGAGGTGACGGGTGAACGCGTCGGTCGCCTCGTAGTAGTGGTTGTCGGCGTCGAAGACCGGGAAGTCGAGCATAGAACCGGATTCTAGTTTGCGGCTACGCTTCCGCGCCATGGCCCCTGACCTCGCCAGCATCGGGATCGTCGACACGATGATCGGGTTCCCGCACAAGGACATGAAGGACGTCTACGCGTTCATCACGCGCCAGACGAAGGACCGCGAGTCGAAGGAGTCGTTCGCCTTCCCCGCCGAGTACATGTTCAAGGACGTCCCCGAGAAGGGCCTGACCGATGTCGACGACCCGATCTCGGTGACGCTGCGGGAGATGGACCGCTGGGGGATCGAGAAGGGGCTCATCGGGGTGTCGCCGGGCGTGGTCGACGGCGACGTCGGCGCGCTGGCGCTCAAGCGGCACCCCGACCGGTTCATCGCGTCGATCAGCGTCGACCCCAACGACGGCATGGACGGCGTGCGGTCGATGGTCCAGGCGTACGAGACGTGGGGCATCCGCGCCGTCGGGTGCTTCCCGTCGGGCACGTACCCGCAGGTCGCGATCAACGACAAGAAGATGTACCCCATCTACGCCAAGTGCGTGGAGCTCGGGATCCCGATCTTCTGCTGCGCGGGTGTGCCGGGCCCGCGGTTGAAGTTCGCCGTGCAGCACGTCGAGCTCATCGACGAGGTGATGTACGACTTCCCCGAGCTGGTGTTCGTGACCCGGCACGGGTGCGAGCCGTGGACCGAGCTCGCGGTGAAGCTGATGCTGAAGTGGCCGGGGCTGCACTACTCGACGTCGGCGTTCGCGCCCCGCTACTACCCGAAGGCCGTCGTCGACTACGCGAACACACGGGGCGCCGACAAGATCATCTACGCCGGCTACTTCCCGATGGGGCTGTCCATCGAGCGCATCATGACGGAGATGCCGAACGTCGGGTTCAAGGACGAGGTCTGGCCGAAGTTCCTGCGGACGAACGCGCTGCGGGTGCTGGGCCTCGACGGGTGACGCCGGCGACGATCCCGGCGGCGCTCGACCGGGCTGCTGCGGTGTGGCCGGCGGCGGAGGCGGTCGTCGACGGTGACGTCCGGCTGACGTTCGGTGACCTGCGCGCGCATGCGCTGGACGTCGCCCGCGCGCTGGTCGCGTCTGGCGTCTCCGTCGGCGACCGCGTGGCGCTGTGGGCACCGAACAGCGCCGACTGGATCGCGACGTCGTTCGGCATCTACTACGCCGGCGCGGTGCTGGTGCCGCTCAACACCCGCTACCGCGGCGAGGAGGCGGGTCACATCCTGCGGACGTCCGGTGCGCGGCTGCTGTTCACCGTGGGTTCGTTCCTCGACGTCGACTACGTCGCGTCGCTGTCGGACGTCCCGGGTCTGGAGGGGCTCTCGGAGACGGTCGTCATGCCGTCGCCGGAGTTCCTGGCCCGGGGCGCGTCGGTGCCCGTCGAGGACGTCGTGGCGCGTGCGTCGTCGATCGGCGCCGACGACATCAGCGACATCATCTTCACGTCCGGGACGACCGGCGCGCCGAAGGGGGCGATGCTGCGGCACGGCGCGTCCGTCGAGACCTACCTGTCGTGGAGCTCGCTCGTCGATCTCCGCGAGGGCGACCGGTACCTGTGCGTCTATCCCTTCTTCCACACCGCGGGACTGAAGTCGGGCGTGCTCGCATGCGTGCTGCGGGGCGCGGCGATCCACCCGCAGCCCGTCTTCGACGTGCCCGTGGTGCTCTCGACCGTCGCGCGTGAGGGCATCACGATGCTCCCCGGTCCGCCGACGGTGTTCCAGACGATCGTCAACCACCCGGACCTCGCATCGTTCGACCTGTCGAGCGTGCGGTCGTCGGTGACGGGCGCGGCCGTCGTCCCGGTGGAGACGATCCGCCAGATGCGCTCGGTGTTGGGCATCCGCACCGTCGTCACCGGCTACGGCATGACGGAGACGACCGGGACGATCTCGATGTGCCGGTTCGACGACCCGCCCGAGGTCATCGCCACGACGGTCGGCCGGCCGATTCCGGGCGTGTCGGTGCGGATCGCCGACGACGGCGAGATCCTCGTGAAAGGGTTCAACGTGATGGCCGGCTACTTCGGCGATCCCGCTGCAACCGCCGCGGCATTCGACTCGGACGGCTGGTTGATGACCGGCGACGTCGGCTTCGTCGACGACGACGGCAACCTGCACATCACCGACCGCAAGAAGGACATGTTCATCGTCGGCGGGTTCAACGCCTATCCCGCCGAGATCGAGGCGGTCCTGCTGCAGCACCCGTCGGTCGCACAGGTCGCCGTCGTCGGCGCGCCGGACCCGCGGTTGGGCGAGATCGGTGTCGCGTTCGTCGTCCCCACGGGTGACGCCGGCCCGCTCGATCCCGACGACCTGCTGCAGTGGGCCTGGGAGCGCCTGGCCAAGTTCAAGCTCGCCCGCGTCGAGCTCGTCGACGCGCTGCCGCTCAACCCGACCGGCAAGGTCCAGAAGTTCAAGCTGCGCGAACGTCTAGGAAGCCGAGATGGCGGGGACCAGGTGTGCTGATGGTCTCCTTCGGCATGAACGCGATGCGCTTCCTGATCCACTGGGTCGCGGTCCCCGTCGTTGCCGTCGTGGCGTTCGTCTTCGTCGCCGCCTTCGTCGAAGTCACCCGCGACACGTACGGCCGAAGCCACTCCTGACCGGCCGCGCCGTCCCCTAGGATGGCGCCCCGCATCAAGGCGGCGTGGCCGAGTGGCTTAGGCAAGGGCCTGCAAAGCCCTGTACAGGGGTTCGATTCCCCTCGCCGCCTCCAATGTCCGGCGAGGACGTTTCCGCAGGTCGGAGCACGTCAAGCCGCTCCCTCGCTCGCCTCGCCGGAGTCGCCGCCGGACTCGAACCCCACACCAACCCCACGCGAGCCCCCGGCGAGGTCGACCACGGGCGCCTTCTTCGGCCAAAGGATGGCCGGGTGGCGAGCACGAAGATGCATCGGTCGCGGACCCGCGGCGCGACGGGCGCCGCGGCGTGGCCGCGATGAGTTTCGTCACCGCGTAGCGTCCCAACGCCGTGCGCAAGATCATCTGGATGATGTCGGTGTCGGTCGACGGCTACATGGAGGGGCCGGACGGGGACATCGACTGGCACCTGGTCGACGACGAGCTCCACCGGCACATGAACGACTGGTTGGGGCGGGCCGGCGGCTTTCTCGAGGGGCGGGTCACCTACGAGCTGATGGAGGAGTACTGGCCGAGCGCCGACCAGGATCCGGACGCGCCGCCGCCGATCGTCGAGTTCGCGAGGATCTGGCGCGACATGCCCAAGGTCGTCTACTCGCGCACGCTCGAACGGGCGGGCGCCAACGCGACGGTCGTCCGCGACGTCGTACCCGCGGAGGTCCTCGCCCTCAAGGCGCAACCCGGCGGGGACCTCGTCGTCGGCGGCGCCGACCTCGGCGCGGAGTTCGCCGGCCACGACCTCATCGACGAGTACCGCGTGTACGTCCACCCGATCGTGATCGGCCGTGGCACGCCGATGCTGCGCGCGTCGGACGCGAAGGTGCCGTTGTCGTTGATCGAGACCCACACGTTCGGTAACGGCGTCGTGCTGCTGCGCTACGAGCGGGCAGGTTGACCGGCAAGGCCCGGGCGCCCTCGCTCAGTAGCTGAACGTGGTCGCGCCCTCGTCGCCGATCCAGTTCCACAACGGGATCGTTCCCTGGATCTCGGCCTGGGCGATGAGCTGGCCCTCGTCGAGGCGCTTGGCGTTGAAGCACACCGGGCACACGAAGTAGCGGCCGCCCGCGGCTTCGTAGCGCGTCATGAGGTCGCCGAGCGGAGGGCAGCCGTCGCACGCGACGCCGACGGCGACGCCGTCGAGGGCGAGACGGACCGCTTCCTTGGTGAGGAACATGAGCGTCGGTCGGCCGGTCTCCGCGGCGCCGACGGCGACGAGCAGGGCGACCGTCACCTTCTCGGGGTCCTCGAGTCCGGTGCTGAGACTGATGACTGCCTTGCCGGCCATGGATCGCTCTCCTTCGTCCGAAACGCCTGCGAGGGATCGTACGGGCGACGCCCGACCGGGTCGTCCGGGGTTCCCCCTACGGATCGAGCGGGTCGAGCGTGCCGAGCAGGCCGTGCTGCATGGCGAACAGCGTGGCGGTCGACCGCGTGGACGCCCCCGTCTTCGTGTAGATGCGCTCGATGTGCGTCTCGGCGGTCTTCGGCGTGATCGACAGTCGACGCGCGACCTGTCGAGTGGACGCGCCGCGGGCGATCAGGGTGAGGACCTCGATCTCCCGCGGTGTCAGACCAGCCGGGCCCGCGCGCCGCTTGCCACCGCGATGGCCGGCCGCGGTGAGCACGGCGTCGACGGCATGGGCGTCGAGACGTCCCGCTCGCACGTCGGCACGCAGTTCGGCGGCCGCGTCCGCAGACGGGCGTGGTGGACGGTGCGGGCGCGGCTCGATCATGGCGCAGTACGCGCACGCGGCGGCAAGGATGCGTCCGGTCATCGGGATCGACGCGCCGGCGAGGCCGCGGTGGTAGCCCGAGCCGTCGCAGCGCTCGTTGACGAGCGACGCGACGGCCCCGATGCGGGCGAGGCTGTCGGGGCGGGCCAGCATGCGCTCGGTGTAGTAGGCGTGCATGCGCACGCGTTCGGTCTCGGATGCCGACAGCGGGCCCGGCTTGTCGAGGATCGTGGCGGGAAGGGCGTGCATCCCGAGGTCGTGGACCAGCGCGGCGCGACGCAGCAGCGTGACGTCGGCGTCCGGGAGGCCGGCAGCCGTCGCGGCGCGCGCCGCGAGCTCGGCGACGCAGCGGGAGTGACCGGCGCGCGGCGCCGACCGGAGGTCGGTGAAGTCCGCGATCGCGTGCAAGGCAGCATCGAGCTCGTCGTCATCGAGGCGGCGCTGCAACACCGGGTCCTCGGCGACGAGGCCCTGCCAGTCGAGATCGCCCGAACCATCGCCGAGGACGTCGGTCGCCACGGAACAGAAGGCGTCGACGACGGCGGGATCGAAGTACGTGCCGCGCCGGGCGCGCGCGACGTCGACGGCGCCCTCGGCCCCACCGTCGCGGTGGAACACCTCGACGATGTCGGCGAGGTGGAAGAGGCGCATCGGCAGCGTGATGTCCTCGCCGCCGAGGCCGCCGGGGACGCCCTTGCCGTCCCAGCGGGCGAACGCCTGCTGGAGGGAGACGCACACGTCGGCGCCGAGACCGAAGCGCTCGGCCATCTGCGCGGTGGTGAGGCAGTGCGACAGCAGCGCCCGCTCGACCGACTTGGCGCCAGTCACCATGAACCTCGCGCCGAGGCGGAGGCGGTGCAGCGCGGGACTGCCCGAGCCGACGTGGCGGAGCATGAACCCCATCATCGGGAGGCCGGCGAGATCGATCTGGCGGCTGTCGCCTCGAAAGGCGATGTCGTCGCCGAACCACGCCGCGAGCTCGGGTGTGTCGGCGACGCAGCCGACCCACGCCAGCGTCGCGACGTAGTAGAGGCCGTCGCGGTCGGCACGGTCGAGGCCGATGTGCTCGCCCAGCCGAGCGGCGATCACCCACGACCGCAGAACGTGCTCCATCGGCTGGCCTAAGCCCAGGTCGGTCGTCAGTGAGAACGCGCCGACCAGCTCCGCCAGCGCGACACCCGAGTCGCGATCGCCGCCCGTCATCGTGAGCAAGCGTATGGACCCGGCGTCGCCGCGGACGCACGCCGTCCCTTTGTCGGGTGAACCCCGGACGACGACGCCGGCGCTCGCTCGTACGGTCGACGCATCGGCACGACGACTGGAGGATGCAATGTCAACGGTTCACGAACCTGATGTCGACGCGGTTGCCCGGTGGTCGGTGGGAGGCGAGTTCCTCGAGTCGTTCGCGAACCGCGACTACCGGCGCATGGCCACCACGCTCACGCCCACGGTGCGATTCCGAGCCATGCTCCCCCGCGGTCCGGCCGCCTGGGCGGGCCCCGACGACGTGTGCGACCAGTTCGCATCGTGGTTCGGCGACGCCGAGGACTTCGAGGTCGTCGACGCCACGGTGGGCGAGGTCGGCGGCCGGCTGCACCTGTCGTGGCGACTGCGCGTACGGCCGGCGCCCTTCGGGATCGGCGACGGCTGGCACGTCATCGAGCAACAGGCCTACGTCGACGCCGGCGACACGATCGACGGGCTCGACCTGTTGTGCTCCGGGTTCCACGCCGAGCGGATCACCGCCTGACGCCGCACAGGAGCGAACGTCGGAGCAGTCCGGCCTCCGTCGCCGCGAGTTGGGCGCGATGTTCGGCTTGGCGCTGGTCGAACGCACCGGGCGGCTCGAGCGCCGAGAGCTCGTCTCGATGGCGGGCGCGCGCATCCAGCCACGCTCGCTGCGTTTCGACGAATGCTGCCGTGACGTCGACCTCATCGACGTCCACGAATCCGGCGCGCTCGAGGAGGTCCGCCTGCGGCGCGCGCGACGCGACCGCGCGAGGACCAGCGCGACGAGCGAGCCGCCGTTCCACAGGTGACAGGTCGGGCGCCACGTGGATCGTCGTGAACGCGATCCGGCCGCCCGTTCGCAACAACCTGGCGAGGGCCCGCAGCACGGCGAGCTTCGCGGACAGTCAACACAACACGTCCGTGTGAACGACCGCGTCGAACGCGGCGCGCCGAAACGGCTGGTCGGCGCCGGCGGCGGCGACGGCGACGTAACCCCGACCGACGCCTTCCGCCCCCGCGCGTGCCACACCAGCCGCGAGCGCGTCGAACGGCATGTCGCTGCCGACGACATCGCACCCGTAGCGGGCGGCAAAGTAGGCACCGGGCCACCCGCGCCCGGTGCCGACATCGAGCAGGCGGACACCCGAACGGAGACCGAGGCGGCGGGCGAGCTCGTCTGCTTGGTCGATCGTCGTGTAGCCGTTCGCACCCCACGCCGCGCCGATCACGTGTCGCTCGATCTCGCGGACGACGGCGGTCGCGGGCGCGGCGTAGCGGTCGCGGAAGTGCGCGAGGGCGTCGCGCTGATCACGGCTGGTCATCCGGGCTGACCGCCGTCGCACACGCAGAACTCGTTGCCCTCCGGGTCGTGCAGGACGACCCACGTGCTGCCGTGCTCCGACGTCGGTCCCTCGACGCGAACGGCGCCGAGTCGCTCGAGGCGGCGCGCCTCGCCGTCGACGTCGCTGCACTCGATGTCGAGGTGCATCCGGTTCTTCACCGCTTTCGCCTCCGGCACGCGCTGCAACAACAACTTCGGTTGCACGCCGTCCCGGTCGACCAGCACGACGTAGTTCCCTGCTCCGCCGAGCGTCGTGTAACCGAGTGCCGCCGACCAGAACGCGGCGAGGGACGCGGGTTCGGCGCAGTCGAGGACGAGACCGAACGTGGCCGCCACGGCATCCTCCTTGGAGGTTCAGGGCCTGCGAGCGAGAAACGCATAGCCGTACACCTCGAATGCTCGCGCCTTCGCTTCGCCGGTGGCGCCGCCGAACGTGTCGACACCACCGCCGACCGCCACGTCGACGAAGCCGGTGTCCTCGAGCATCTTCTGCCAGCCCGCACGGGGCAGCCCACCCGCGATTCAGCCGGTCCAGAGGTCGATGTCGCGCAGCGCCTCCGGCGGGACGGGACGGCCGTTGGCGATGTCGGCGAACTGCAGCCACCCACCCGGGCGGAGCACGCGCCGGATCTCGTCGAACACGGCCCGCTTGTCGGCGCACAGGTTGATCACGCCGTTCGAGATCACCGCATCGGCCCAGCCGTCGTCCACCGGGAGCGTCTCGGCGAGACCGTCACGGAACTCGACGTGATCGAACCCCAGTGCGTCCGCGGTCGCGCGCGACTTGTCGAGCATCTCCGCGGTCATGTCGACGCCGACGACCCGGCCGGCCGGCCCGACCTGGCCGGCGGCGATGAAGGTGTCGAAACCGGCGCCCGAGCCGACATCGACGACCCGCTCGCCCGGTTCCAGCCGGCGGAGCGAGAAGGGGTTCCCGACGCCGGCGAACGACTCGACCGCCCGGTCGGGCAGCGCCCGGACGGACTCGGCGTCGTAACCGAGGCGGGCAGCCAGCGGCCGGCCGGTGTGGAAGTGGAACGTTCGCTGCGGGTCGACGGCGACCTCGCGGTACTTGTCGCGCACCTGTTCACGCAACGCGTCCGGGTCGACCAGCAGGTGTTCAACCACGCTGCGCACCTCCGTCACCGACCGCGACCGGGAGGCCCGCTCGCCTCCACTCCGGGAATCCATCGACCAGCCTGCGAGCGCGGAACCCCTTCCGCGTCAAGGCGCGCACGGCATCGTCCGCGTACACGCAGTAGGGACCACGGCAGTACGCCACGACGTCGACGTCCTTCGGGAGCGACCGCAAGGTGCGTCGCAGCTGGCCGACGGGCACCGACCGCGCGCCGGCGATGTGCCCGGCGGCGTACTCGGCTGGGGGCCTGACGTCGACGACGAGGACCTCGCCTCGTTCGAGCCGTCGCGCCAGCTCGTCGCGGTCGATGACCTCCACGCCGTCGCGGTCACCCAGGTACGCGGCAGCCAGTTTCTCGACGGCGGCGACGTGATCGGCCGCCACGTCACGCAGCGCGGCCCACAACTCGGCGACCCTCTCGCTGGTCAGCGCGTAGAACACCCGCGTCCCTTCGCGGCGCGTCGTGACGAGCCCGGCCCGCGCCATTGCCCGCAGGTGGTGCGACGTGTTCGCGACGCTCTGGGCGATCTCGTCCGCGATCTCCTCCACCGACCGCTCGCCCTGCGCGAGCAGGTCGACGATCTCGGCCCGGCGACCGCTCGCGAGCGCCTTCGCCGCCTCGGCGAAGCCCTCGTACAGCGCGTCCTTGGCCGCACGGTCGACCATCGCCGGCAATCGTCACGGGCGCGCACCGAATTGTCAAGTCCTCACTTGAGTACTTGACAACTTGCGTGGGCCGCCGGATCATTCAAGCCACCATTTGAATAGGAGGCGACGGATGATCACCGGCCAGGCCGTTGCGATCGTGCCCGCGAGCACGGACGACGTCTTTCGAACCGTCACGGACATCGCGGCGTTGCCGTCGTGGAACACGAGGATGACCCGCGTCGTCTCGCAGCCCGAGGTTCTCCGACCCGGCGCCGAATGGGTCGTCGAGTTCCACGTTCTCGGCCGGACGTGGCACAGCCGCTCCACGCTCGACGAGCTCGACGCGGCCGGCGGGCGCTTCGCCTACCGGTCGCGCACCGACGACGGCAACCCGTCGGAGGCCGCTTGGACCTGGACCGTGACCGACGACCCCGCGGGCAGCCGTGTCGACGTGCGGTGGGAGTTGCGGCCGGTCACGTTCTGGCGTCGCGTTCTCCTCGGCCGGATCCGCGCCCGCCAACTCTCCCGGACGGAGGTACCGGCATCGCTCGCGTCGCTGCACTCGTTGTGTGCGCGCGCCACCGCCGCCGAATGACGGCGGCACCACCGTCACAGGGCGGCAACCTGCACACCGGTGCACCCGGCGACCGGGCCGCCGCCCACGGCCCGCTCGTGACGGGCACGTGACGCCCGCCGCCGCGGCCACATCGCCCGTCCGACTGGGACTTCGCGAAAACCTCGCGCAGTTCTCGCTGCTCGTCGGGGTCAATGCGCTCGTCGGCGGCATGATCGGCCAGGAACGCACCGTCCTGCCGCTACTCGCCGAGCGAGTGTTCCGGCTCCACGCGTTCACCGCCGCACTCACCTTCATCGTCGCGTTCGGCGCAGTGAAAGCCGCGACCAACTTCGTCGCCGGCACGCTGTCGGACCGCATCGGCCGCAAGCCCGTCCTCGTCACGGGGTGGCTCGTCGGGCTGCCGGTTCCGCTTCTGCTCATATGGGCGCCGACCTGGGGCTGGGTCATCGCCGCGAACGTGCTGCTCGGCGTGAACCAGGGGCTCACCTGGTCGACGACCGTCATCATGAAGATCGACCTCGTCGGCCCCGAACGTCGCGGCTTGGCGATGGGGCTGAACGAGGCGGCGGGCTACGGCGCGGTTGCGCTGACGGCGCTCGCCACCGGGTACGTCGCCGCCCACCACGGACTTCGACCCGAGCCCTTCTACCTCGGCCTCGCCTACGCCGGACTCGGGCTCGGCGTGTCGGTGCTGTTCGTGCGCGAGACGCACGGCCACGCCCACCACGAGGCCGCCGTTCGATCGTCGACCACGACAGCGGTGTCGACGCGCGCCGTGTTCGTCAGCACCAGCTTCCGCGAGCCGGCGCTGTCAGCCGCGAGCCAGGCCGGTCTCGTCAACAACCTCAACGACGGACTGGCATGGGGCCTCTTGCCGCTGCTGTTCGCGGACCACGGCCTCTCCGTCGGAGGCATCGGTGTGCTCGCTGCGCTCTATCCAGCGGTATGGGGTGGGGGCCAGCTGATCACGGGCGCGCTCTCCGACCGTTGGGGACGGAAACCGCTCATCGTCGCCGGCATGTGGACGCAGGCCGCGGCAATCGCGTCGTTCGCCGCGACGCACGGATTCGTCAGCTGGGCGATCGGCGCGGTGCTGCTGGGTGCCGGCACCGCGATGGTGTATCCGACGCTGCTCGCGGCGGTCGGCGACGTCGCCGACCCGCGCTGGCGGGCATCCGCGGTCGGCGTCTACCGGCTCTGGCGCGACAGCGGTTTCGCCATCGGCGCGCTCGTCGCCGGCGTGATCGCCGACGCGTTCGGCCTCGAAGCGGCAATAACGGCGGTCGCGCTCCTCACTGCGCTGTCGGGAGTCGTCGTCGCCGTTCGGATGTACGAGACCCACGCGGTCCGACCGGCACCTCCGGCGAAACACCGCGACACGGTGCCGTCGCGCGGCGGGTGAGGATCGCGGTGGCGCCCGGCCTCGCGCCGAGCGGGCGCCACCGCGAGCGAGTCAACCGACGTCGTCGACTGCGGCCGCGAACCGCGCCAGGTAGAGCGGCCAGCCCTGGTCGCCGCCGACGCCCTCGCGAGTGGCCTCCCAGCCGTCGCCGTGACGGTCGAGGTGGCGGTGCTCGAGCTCGACACGTGTGCGCTCGGGCCCGTCGGCGACGAAGCGGATCTCCACCTCGCTCGCCCGGTCGACATCCGACTCGATCTGCCATGCGGGACTGATGTCCCAGCTGAACACGATCCGCACCGGCGGCTCGTACACCAGCACGCGCCCCCACTGGCACTCGCTGCCGTCGGCGCCACGGTCGTACACCCGCCCGCCGACGCGCGGCTCGAACACCGACTCGGCGATGTCGACGCCGAGCATGTTGTGCTCGCGCGGCTTGATGCGGTCGAACCGCTCCGTGAACACCTTGAACGCTCGCTCGGCCGGCGCGTCCACGACGATGTCGGTCCGAACGGTCGCGCCCTGCGACTGCGTGGTCATGCTTCCTCCTCTGCTTGTTCGACGAGCTCCTTGAAGTTGGCGAGCGCCTCGTTCCAGAACCGGTCCAGCTGCGCCCGCAGCTCGCGCAGCCCGTCGGGATCGGCTCGATAGATCCGCCGGGTGCCTTCGGCGCGGTCGCGAACGAGACCGGCTGTCTTCAGGATCTTGAGGTGCTGCGACACCGCCGGCCGGGTGACCGGCAACACCGCGGCCAACTCGACGACAGCCCGCGGGCGGGTGACGACGAGCTCGAAGATCGTCCGCCGCGTCGGGTCCGCGAGCGCCGCCCATCCGTCCATGCCAACCGTAAGTTACTACTAACGGTAAGCAGATGGCTACCACTTCCTCGGCATCGCGCGCCGGCGTCGCCCGTCCGCGCCGACCACCGACGGCCGGATGGGGCGTTTGCGCGGGAATGACCCAACCGACGGCGTGGCGCCGGACTCGCAACCGACGGGAGTGGGTACCGCCGCGGTCCCACCGAGGAGGTCACAGCACATGACAGACCAGACCCTGGGCGGCGGACACACGGTGAGAGGGCGCACGTCGACGACACGTTCGACGAGCGAGCGGACACCTGCGGTGTACGACACCCGACGAACGGAGACCCGGCGAGCGTTCAAGACCAGCGAGTTCTGGGTCTTCATCGGCGTCGCCGCCGGCGTGATCATCACGACGTACGCCAAGGACAACGACTCGCTCACGGTGTGGCGGGGATGGCTGCTGTTCTGCGCGACGGGCATCGGCTACATCGTCAGCCGCGGCCTCGCGAAGGCCGGCAGCAGCGAACCGCGCATCGAGCGCGTCGACCTCGACTGAGCGACGCAGCGAGCGCGACCGAGCAGGACTGGAGAAGTCTCCCCGAGGCGCCGGCCGTAGCGTCGCCGGCGTGCCTACCAAGAAAGACACCGAGTCCGACGGCTTCAGCGCCGAGGAGCGCGCCGCCATGAAGCAGCGCGCTGCCGAACTGCGCGCCGAGGGCAGGAGGGGTGCCAAGAAGGCCGACGCCCTCCAAGCCGTGCTCGACGCGATCGCATCGATGAAGCCCGACGACCGCGCCCTCGCCGAGCGCGTGCACGCCGCGGTGACGTCCACCGCCCCCGGGCTGTCGCCCAAGACGTGGTACGGCATGCCGGCCTACGCCAACGAGGACGGCAAGGTCGTCGTCTTCTTCAAGGACGCCGGCAAGTTCTCGTCGCGCTACGCGACCCTCGGCTTCGAGGAGGCCGCGAACCTCGACGACGGTCCGATGTGGCCGACGTCGTATGCCCTCACTGCCTGGACGCCGGCCGTCGAGAAGAAGGTCGTCGCCTTGGTGAAGGCCGCCGTCTCGTAGGTTCGCCGGTGTGAGCGACGCGCCGGTTCGACTCGTGGCCCTGCGCGTCGACGCCGAGGACCCGCTCGGCCTCGCCCGGTTCTGGGCGGACGCCCTGCGCTGGGACGTCGCCGACACCGGCGGCGACGAGGTCGCGCTCGTCCCGACGGACGGGACGCCGTTCCCGGTCGTCTTCGTCGCGAGCGCCACGCGCAAGGCGGAGAAGAACCGCATCCACCTCGACCTCACGACGACGTCGGCAGGTGATCAGGACGAGACGGTCGCGATGCTGCTCGAACGCGGTGGCCGCCATGTCGACATCGGCCAGGGCGCCGACGAGCCGCACGTCGTGCTCGCCGACCCCGAGGGCAACGAGCTCTGCGTGATCGAGCCGGGCAACTCGTTCCTGGCCGGGTGCGGCCGCCTCGGGTCCATCACGTGCGACGGGACGCCGGCGGTCGGCTACTTCTGGCGCGACGCGCTCGGATGGCCGCTCGTGTGGGATCAGGACGGCGAGACCGCGATACGCGCACCCGGTCCGACCGGTCCGTTCATCACGTGGGGCCCGCCCGTGCCG
Source organism: Acidimicrobiales bacterium (assembly GCA_035700105.1). Lineage (GTDB taxonomy): Bacteria > Actinomycetota > Acidimicrobiia > Acidimicrobiales > DASSOZ01 > DASSOZ01. The sequence goes on along the minus strand of DASSOZ010000087.1, from coordinate 1,172 downwards.
CCGAAGCTCGCGCCGAACCGGCTCCGGCTCGACGTCGCGCCCGCGGGCGCGCACGGCGACCAGCGGGCAGCGATCGACCGGCTCGTCGCCCTGGGCGCGCAGCGGGTCGGGACCGAAGCGGGCGGCGTCCTGATGACCGACCCGGACGGCAACGAGTTCCGCGTGTCTCCCGCGCGCTGATCAACCGCGGCCGAAGCCGAACAGGTGCTGGCCGACCTTGCGCATCTGGATCTCTTCGGCGCCCTCGGTGATCCGGTACCGGCGGTGGTGCCGGTAGATGTGCTCGAAGGGCATGTGCCGGCTGTAGCCGACGCCGCCGCACGTCTGCATCGCCCGGTCGGCCGCCTCGCACGCGAGGCGGTTGGCGCGGTAGTTGCACATCGCCACCAGGTGCGTCACCTCCATGTGGTGGCTCCGGTCGAGCTGCCACGCCGTCGAGCGGATGAGCTGGCGCAGCATCGTCGCCTCGGTGTGCAGCTCGACGAGCGGGAACTGGATGCCCTGGTTCGTCGACAGCCGCTTGCCCCACGTCCGCCGCTCGTTCGCGTACTCGACGGCGACGTTGATGCAGTGCTGCGCCGCGCCCAGCGACGACGCCGCCTGGCGGATCCGGTTCTCGTGCACGAAGTGCTGCGCGAGCTCGAGGCCGTGGTCGAGCCGGCCGAACAGTGCGTCCGCCGGCACACGCACGTCGGTCATCGTGACCTCGGCGTGGTCGGTCGGCATGTTGAACGTCCACCAGAAGAAGTCGACCTGGAAGCCCGGCGCGTCGGTCGGGACGAGGAACGCCGAGATGCCGATCGGCGAGCCGGGGTCGCCGGAGGTGCGGGCGAACACGATGTCGTGGGTCGCGTGGTGCAGACCCGAGTTGAAGCGCTTCCTGCCGTTGATCACCCACTCGTCGCCGTCGGGCACCGCCGTCGTCTCGAGGTACGTCGCGTCCGAGCCGTGGTTCGGCTCGGTGAGCCCGAACGCCAGACGCCGCGTCCCGTCGAGGAAGCCCGGCATCCACTCGGCCCGCTGCGCGTCGGTACCGAAGTCGCGCATCATCAGCACGGTCGGGAAGTTGCCGACGATCGAGCTCTCGTTCTGCAGGTCGTTGTGCAGCCCGAGGCCCTTCGTGGCGAGGTGCTCGCGGATGATCGCCATCTCGAGGTTCGACGCGTCGCGGC
>DASSOZ010000086.1:0-2725 GCA_035700105.1 Acidimicrobiales bacterium | reverse complement strand
CGGCGCGGTGCTCGTCGCGCCAGGACGCGTCGTCGTCGCCCGCGACGGCGGGCTCGTCGCCGAGGAGCACGACATGACCGGACCGTTCGTGGCCACCCTCGAGCCGCGGGTGCGCGGCGTGGCGCCGGCGACCGGCGAACCGCCGGCGCCGGTATCCGTCGAGCTCACGGTCACGCCGGCCGACGACGTCGACGTCGTCGAGCTGCTCCCGCCCGACCCGTCGACCATGGACCTGTCGGAGGCACCGCGCATCGTGTCCGGTGGCGCCGGGCTGAAGTCGGCCGACGCGTTCGCGACGCTGGAAGCGGTGGCGACTGCACTGGGTGCGTCGTACGGTGCGAGCCGCGTCGTCGCCGACGTCGGGTGGGTCCCGCAGGACCGCTTCATCGGGACCACCGGCGTCGCCGTCGACCCGAAGCTGTACGTGGCCTTCGGCATCAGCGGCGCGGTGCAGCACGTGAGCGGGCTCGGCGATCCCGACCACGTCATCGCCGTGAACGTCGACCGGAGCTGTCCCATGATGTCGATGGCCGACCTGGCGATCGTGGCCGACGCGCCGGCGACGCTCGACGCGCTCGCCCGCAAGCTGGACGTGGAGGTGGAGGAGCGCGATGGCTGAGCGGTTCGACGTGTGCGTGGTCGGCGCCGGTCCCGCCGGGTCGGCGGCGGCGATGGTGGCCGCACGCGCCGGGCTGCGCGTGGTGCTGTTGGAGCGGGGGCCGTTCCCGGGGTCGAAGAACATGTACGGCGGGGTCGTGTACGGGCGGGTCCTGGACGACCTCGTGCCGGAGTGGTGGAACGAGGTGCCGAAGCAGCGCTGGATCACGCGACGGGCCACGATGCTGCTCACCGAGTCGCAGTCGCTGACGGTCGACTACCGCACCGCGACGTGGGGACGGGCGCCGTACAACGGGTGCACGACGTTCCGGCCCGACTTCGACTCGTGGCTGGCGTCGAAGGCCGAGGACGCCGGCGCGCTGCTCGTGACGTCGACGGTGGCGACCGGCCTGCTGCGCGACGGCGCAGACGGCACCGGTCGCATCACCGGCGTGCGCACCGACCGGCCCGACGGTGACATCGAGGCCGACGTCGTGATCGCGTGCGACGGCGTCAACTCGTTCCTCGCCAAGGAGGCGGGCCTGTACGACAACTTCGACCCCGACCACTTCACGCTCGGGGCGAAGGAGGTCATCGCGCTGCCGCGCGACGAGATCGAGAAGCGCTTCCAACTCCAGGGCGACGAGGGCGCCGACTTCGAGATCCTCGGCGGTACCGGCGGCGTGAACGGCGGCGGCTTCCTCTACACGAACGCCGAGTCGATCGCGATCGGCGTCGTGCTGTCGCTGCCGTCGCTGGCCAAGAGCGGCAAGCGGCCCGAGGAGCTGATCGCCGAGGTCAAGGCGCACCCGTCGATCGCGCCGCTCGTCGCCGGCGGCGACCTCAAGGAGTACAGCGCCCACCTCATCCCCGAAGGTGGCTACGACCAGATGCCGACGATGGTCGCGGACGGGTTGATGGTCGCCGGCGACGCCGCCGCGCTGTGCCTCGCCGCCGGGATCTGGTTGGAGGGCGTGAACTTCGCCATCGGGTCGGGCGCGGCGGCGGGCGCGACCGCGGCCGAGGCGATCGCCGCCGGTGACGTCTCGGCGTCGGGCGCGCTCGCCGCGTACCGGAAGCGCCTCGAGTCGTCGTTCGTCCTGCAGGACCACAAGAAGCTGCGCCGGGCACCCGACTTCGTGCTGTCGGACCGCGTGCAGCACAAGTACTCGAAGGTGATCTGCGATCTCGTCGAGCAGCTGTTCACCGTCGAGAACCCGAAGCCGAAGCCGGGCGGGTTGAAGGCGGCGTGGCGGGAGTTCCGCAAGGCCGACGTCCCGATCCGCCACGCGATCAAGGACGCATGGACCGTGGCGAGGACGTGGGCGTGAGCGCGTTGCCCGCATCGCGCGTCGCGTTCGAGGACCGCATGGCGACGGTCGAGTTCCGGGTCGCGCCCGACGCGCACATCGTCGTCGACGGCGACACCTGCCGCGGGTGCACGACGCGCGAGTGCGTCACCGCCTGCCCGGCGAACCTGTTCGTGCCGACGTCCGACGGCGGGATCCTCTTCAACTACGAGGAGTGCTTCGAGTGCGGCACCTGCTACATGGTGTGCAACTCGGAGGGGGCCATCACGTGGCGGTACCCCGAGGGCGGCCACGGCGTCGTGTTCAAGCGGTCGTAGTCGATGATCGCCGCCTGCCTCAAGTGGGTCGACGACCGACCCGAGATCGACCGGCTGACCGGCGAGGTCGTCTCCGACCCCCGCTCGTCGGGTCCGAGCGACGCCGACCTCGCCGCCCTCGAGTGGGCGCTGCGGTTGCGCGACGCGCGTGGCGGCGAACCCGTCGTCGCGGTCACCGTCGGGCCGCCGGCCGCGGAGGCGATGCTCCGCGACGCCGTGGCTGCGGGCGCGGCCCGGTGCGTGCGCGTGGATCTGCCGATCGGGTCGCCGAGCGCGACGGTGGCGGCCGCGATCGCTGACGTCGCGCGCGACCCGGCACTGTCGTTCGTCGTGTGCGGCGCGTACTCGATCGACCGGGGGTCCGGGTCGGTACCGGCGTTCGTCGCCGCCCACCTCGGCATCGCCCAGGCGCTCGGGTGCGTGACGCTGACGATCGGCGACGACGGCGCGGTCGGTGGTGACCGCCGCCTCGACGGTGGCCGCCGCGAAGTCGTGCGCACG
>DASSOZ010000085.1:0-5478 GCA_035700105.1 Acidimicrobiales bacterium | reverse complement strand
TCACCGCGTTCTGGGCCGGTCCGGCGGCGACGCACGCGATGGCCGCGCTCGGCGCCGACGTGGTCAAGGTCGAGTCGATCCAGCGGCCCGACCTCATGCGCTACACGACGGTGAAGCCGCCGTCGGTCGACCAGTGGTGGGAGTGGGGTCCCGTGTTCCACGGCGCCAACGCCGGCAAGCGCAGCGTCACGCTCGACCTCAACCGCGAAGAGGGCCGTGACCTCGTGCGCCGTCTGATCGCGGCCGCCGACGTCGTCATCGAGAACTTCACGCCGCGCGTCCTCGACGGCTTCGGTCTCGACTGGGACGCCGTCCACGCGATCAACCCGCGCGCGGTGATGGTGCGCATGCCCGCGTTCGGGCTCGACGGCCCGTGGCGCGACCGCACCGGGTTCGCCCAGAACGTCGAGCAGGTGTCGGGCATGGCGTGGGTCACCGGGTACGCCGACGGGCCGCCCCGCATCCCCCGCGGCCCGTGCGACCCGCTCGGCGGGATGCACGCCGTGTTCGCGACGATGGTGGCGCTCGACCGGCGGGACGCGACCGGTGAGGGGGTCCTCGTCGAGGCCACCCTGGCGGAGGTCGCGCTGAACGTCGCCGCCGAGCAGGTCGTCGAGCACGACGCCTACGGCGTACTGCTCGAGCGTCGCGGCAACGACCCGCTGCCGGGCACGCGCGTCCAGGGCGTCTTCGCGTGCGAGGGAGGAACCGATGCGTGGGTCGCGATCGCGTGCGAGACCGACGCGCAGCTCGCCGCGCTCCGGGGGTTGGCCGGCGACGACGTCGCCGCCTGGTGTGCGTCACGCCCGCCCGCCGACGCCGCCGAGGCGCTCGTCGCCGCCGGCGTCCCGGCGGGCGACGTCATCCGCCAGGAGCGCGCCGCGTTCAACGAGCAGCTCGTCGCTCGGGGGTTCTTCGAGGAGCTCGACCACCCTGTCGTCGGCCGGCACGCGTTCCCGTCGCTGCCATTCGCCTTCCGGACGTCCCAGCCGGGCGGACGTCGATGGCTGCGTTCTCCGGCGCCGACGCTCGGCCAGCACAACGACGAGGTCCTGACAGGCGACCTCGGCCTCTCGGCCGAAGACCTCGCGCGGCTCCGCGACGACAAGCTCATCGGCGAGCGCCCGCTCGGCGTCTGACGCCGCCGGCGGGCGTAGGCTCCGCGCATGCCGCCGTTCGTGGAAACGCTCACGCACCGCCTGGCCCGCCGCGACACGCCGACGGAGGAACTCTCCCGGCGCTGGGCCCGCGCCATCTTCCTCGCGTGGTTGGTCATCTATCCCCTGGGCGCGGCGCTCGAGCCGGCGCCGGCCAACCCCGACGCCGGCATCCCCGCGCTCGTCACGCTGCTCAGCCTCGTGCTGCTCGGCTCGTGGGTCGTCGCCGCGACCGGGCTCGCCAAGGGTCGCCGCTACGGCGCGACGGCGTCGCTCGTCGCCGCGCTGTGCGTCACCGTTGCGGCGATCGGTTGCCCGGCGTCCGGCCACCACACGATCGGCGCGTGGTGGTACGTGCAGATGACCGGCGCGCTCGCCCTCGTCGGCCTCAGCCTGCTCGCACGCGGCGGCCGCCGCCACCCCTCGTCGTTTTGACAGCAGCAGCGCTACCGAAACGGTTGCGCTGCTGCTGGCAAAACCGGAATCAGCGCCGGCGTAGCGGTACCGACACCGGCGCCGGCGGCAGCGGCGTGCCGCCGTAGATCACGCCGCCGTTCGCGTCCTGGTACGTCTGCCACGCCAGCGCGCCCCGCTGCTCCACGCCCGGCTTCGACCAGTCGCACACGCCGGTGGGGAACGCCTTCTGGAGACGGGCCCACTGCTCGTCGGTGAACGTCACCGAGCCATAGTCCTCGCGGCGCATCGGCTTCAGCTGGCACTGGAGCGTGTCGTCGGCGAGCGGGCCTCCGGCCGCCATGCGCGGCGTCCCGTACGCGGCGACGGTCTGGTCGCACACCTCGGCGGGCACGTCGGTGCCGAAGCCGTCGGTGCAGCGGGCCACGACGTCGTCGGGCTTGTCCTCGATGATCTTGCGCGCGAGCGGCACCGACGGACGGCCGTCGGCCTCGACGCGGGCGAGCCACTTGTCGAGCGCGAAGATCGCGGCGTCGGCGAACGTCGTGTCGCCGATGATCGGCGACTGGCCCCGCCACAGGACCTGGTTGTCCGCGGTCCCGAAGTTCCGGAGCAGGCGCGCCCGCATCGCATACGTGCGGTAGACGTCGTGGAACGCGCCCGGGTCCGGGCCCCGCAGGTCGATGATCGCAACCTTGTCGAGGTTGTTCGCCGAGTCGACCGCGCCCGACAGGTACGCCCGGCGCAGGCCGTCGATGTCGGGCGCGCTGCGCTCCGGCTGGAGGTTGCCGTTGTAGTCGAGGCCGCCACCGTTGGTGTTGAGGTCGACGAACTGCTTGGCAGACACGAGCCCCTTCAGCAACCCGTTCAGCCCGTACTGGATGCCGACGTTGCCGAACGCGCGGTTGGCGAAGCCGTCGGGGCGCTTCCCGAACACGTTCACCATGTAGTCCTGCAGCGTGCACTTCACGCCGCCGGGGTTCGTGTCCGGGTGGTACACCTTGTCGTCGGGGACGCCGGGGCACGAGCGGCTCGGGTTCGACGAGTTCGGGATCACCGTCGTGAACGTGATCGGGTTGCCGATGTTCGGGTGGTCGAGCACCTCGCTGATGGCGACCGGGTCCCACACCGTGCCGGGGTCCCAGCGCGACGGGTCCTCGAAGTACTTCAGCAGGCCGTAGTAGTCGACGTACTGCATCGCCGAGGACCACGCGTCGGTGAAGCTGCACTGCGGGCTGATGCCCTGGTAGAGGCCGGGGTACGCGTTGGCGACCTGCTGCTGCACGAGCGACCCGCCCGAGCAGCCGCTGCCGATCGTGTAGCGCAGTTCGCCGTACTGCTCGATCACGCGCTCCTTCGTCATCACGAGCGACTCCGCCTGGGTGATGATGTTGCAGTTGTGTCCGGCGTTGTCGAGGGCGTGGGACATGACGACGAAGCCGGCGCCGAGGACCTTGGCGTCCATCACGTCGGGCGCGCTGGCGGTGTGGTACTCGGTGTCGCAGCTCGCCCCGTGCGTGATGACGAGCTTGTGGTTGAACTGCGGCTGCGGCGCCCACGCCGTCCACGGCTTCGACGGGTCGACGAGCGCGGCGATCTTGTACTGGTCGCGCGCGAGGTAACCGGTCTCGACGCGCACGATGAACGGCATCGTCACGCCCGTCTGCGTCGTCGTCGTTGCAATCGATCCCGGCGGCGGCGGGTCGTTCGGGTCGTACGGCTTGAACGGGCTGGCGCCGCCGAAGCCGGCGACGCTGAACCCGGCGCCCTCCATCCCCGTCGGCAGGTACATCAGCGAGTACCGGACCGGCTGGTTGCACTGCTTGTCCTGCGCACCCGCCTGACACGTCCACGGCTGGATCTGCGGCCCCGCGAACACCGGTCCCCCGATCGGCGCGTTGGTGATCGTGAGCTGCGCGCCACGGCCGTCGGCCACGCGCGCGACGACGACGTTGCGCCCGTTGCGCAGACCGGTGAGCAGCGCCTCGTACCTGCCGTTGGGACGGACGGCGAACTGACCGGTGACGTCGACGCCGTTCAGCGTCACGCGCGTCGCCGCCGGCACGACCTCGACGAGCGCGTCGCCGCCGGAGACGAGGTCGGCTCGGTTCGACAGCACCCGGACGACGACCGGTGGCGCCGCCGGCGCCTTCGCCACCGACGGCCAGGCGAGCAGCGCCCCGACCAGCACGAACACGAGCGCGACGACAACACCGATGCGGCGCACGGTGTCCGATTCGCCGGCTTCCCGCCCGCCCCCTCCCGAGATTGGGTGATTGGCCGCCTATAGGGCGGCCAATCACCCAATCTCGCATCGGTTCAGGCCAGCTGGGGCGGGTCGTGGGCGGCGCGCCCTCCGCCGGCGCCGTTGCCGGAGCGGGCGGCGGGGCCGGGGTACAGCCGCGTCGGGTGCGACCCGCGCGCCACGACCCGGTCGTGGTTCTCGAGCACGACCACGTGGGCGAGCGTCTCGCCGTTGGCGGCCCGCTGCATGAAGTCGGGGATGTCGTCCCACGGACGCGACCACGTGAGCTGCACGGTGAGGTCCCATGCCGTGACGCCCGGGTTGGCGATCACGAGCGCCTCGATCTCGTCCAGGCGCTCGGCGTGGTGGGCGATGAGGTCGTCGACGCGGCGGTCGAGCCCGGCGAAGCGGTACTCGTGCGCGGGGAGGACCTCCTCGGCGTCGACGTCGCGCACCTTCAGCAGCGACGCCATGAAGTCGCCGAGCGGGTTCGTGTCGCGACGCGAGTGGACGGCGACGTTCGGCGTGATGCGCGGGAGGATGTGGTCCCCCGACAGCAGCAGCCGGCGCTCGTCGTCGTGGAAGCACACGTGGCCGGGTGAGTGGCCCGGCGTCCAGATCGTGCGCAGGTTCCACCCGGGCAGCTCGATGACGCGACCGTCCTCGAACATGACGTCGGGCTTCGCCATCGCCGCGTTGCCCCGCATGATGCCGGCGGCGAGCTCGACGTCGGGCAGCTTGTCGTCCGGCACGCCCGAGTCGGTCAGCAGGTCGCACAGCGCCGCGAGGACGGCGTCGACGTCGATGTGGCGCGCCTCGAGCATCGCCGCGTCGGCCGGATGCAGGCCGATCCACGCGCCGCTCGCCTCCCGCACCCGACCGGCGAGCCCGTAGTGGTCGGGGTGGAAGTGCGTGACCAGCACGGCCTGCACGTCGCTGATCGACCCGCCGATCTCGGCGAGCCCGGCGAGGAGCGCGGCCCACGCCTCGTCGTGGTTCCACCCGGCGTCGACGATCGCGACGCCGTGGTCCAGCTCGAGTGTGTAGACGTTGACGTACCGCAGTGGGTTGTTCGGGATCGGCACCGGGATCGACCACAGGCCCGGGCGCACCCGCTCCACGGGCGGCAGGACGTTGGCGTCCCACGCCGCCTTCTGGGCCAGCCCGGTGACATCGATCATCGGGCGACCCTAGCGATCCACCCCGAGGATCAACGCCGACGTCGGCACACCCGTGCCGGCCGTGACGAGCACGTGCTCGACGTCGGGCACCTGGTTGACCGACGTGCCCCGCACCTGGCGCACGCCCTCGGCGATGCCGTTCATCCCGTGGATGTACGCCTCGCCGAGCTGGCCGCCGTGCGTGTTGATCGGCAGCTCGCCGCCCAGCTCGATGCGCCCGTCCTTCACGAAGTCCTTGGCCTCGCCCGGCTTGCAGAAGCCGAACTCCTCGAGCTGGCACAGCACGAACGGCGTGAAGTGGTCGTAGAGCACGGCGGTCTGGAACGAGTCGGGTCCGAGGCCGGTCGACTCGTACAGCTGCCGCGCGCACAGGCCCATCTCCGGCAGCCCGACGATCGACTCGCGGTAGTACGACGTCATCATGTGCTGGTCGACGCCGGCGCCCTGCGCCGCGGCGCGGATCACCGCCGGCGGGTGCGGC
>DASSOZ010000084.1:0-3484 GCA_035700105.1 Acidimicrobiales bacterium | reverse complement strand
GCCTGCGGGACGTTGAGGTCGAAGTACACGCCGGCGATGCGGATGGCGAAGCACACAACGGCGCCGAGGACGGGGAACGCGAGGTTGTGCGTTCCCGCCTCCGAGGCGAGCACGACGACGGTCGCACCGAGCAGGGCGGGGATGGCGTACAGCCCGGTGCGTAGGACGACGGGGACCTCGCGCACCAACACGTCGCGCAGCGCGCCGCCGCCGACGCCGGTGATCGCGCCGAGGACGACCGCCTCGACCGGCCCGACGTGGTGGTCGAGCGCGGTGGCGGCACCGGTCACGCAAAAGAGCGCCAACCCGCCGGCGTCGAACACGAGGATCGGACGCTCCAACCGCGTCAGCACGCCGTGGCCGACGAACGTCACGACACCGGCACCGGCGCCGACGGCGAGGTAGCGCCAGTCACGGAACGTCTGCGGCGGGATCCCGATCAGCAGGTCCCGCGTGATGCCACCCGCGATCCCGACGACGACGGCGAGGACCATGACGCCGAAGACGTCGAGCCGGGCCCGCACCGCGGCCAGGCCGCCGCTGAGCCCGAAGACGAACGTCCCGGCGAGGTTCAGGACGAGGAGCAGGGTGGCGTCGAAGCCGTGGAGCACCGGGGGCACGTCCACCGCTGGAACTATGCCCGCGTACCCACCCACCAGGCGTGGACCGCCACGTCAGGTGCTGGCGACGACCTCGTGCACCTCCTGGCGCTCGAAGCTGATCCCGGGCGGCGGAGGCACCTCGCCACCGGCGAGACGCGTGGCCATCTCGTGGGCCTGTTCCTCCGTGGCGAAGACCATCACGCTGAAGCCGCTGGTCCCGGCCGCGTCGGCGAGGAAGATGGCCTGCTCGAAGCCGGGTAGCTGCCGGAGCCGGGGCAACACGACTTCGCGCGTCGCGCCCGCGGCTGCGACAGGGTCGTCGATGCGAACGTGGTTGACGACGGCGAAGGACATGAGCCGATTCTCCCGCGGACGGCCACACGTAGGGCGTTGCCGGACATCATGGAGTTCCTCACCGCGTAGCCGCAGCGGCGTCCACGCGGTAGTGGAGGTGGACGAGGCCCTTCGAGAGCCGGCGTTCGTCGACGAGCTCGAGATCGGCGCGGACCCCGCTCGGCAGCGCCGGCTTGCCGCCACCGAGCAGCAGCGGATGAACGAACAGGTGGCACCGGTCGACCAGCCCGGCGGCGAACGCCTGCGCGGCGACATGCGCGCCGCCGATCATGAGGTCGCGGACGGCCGAGGCCTTCATGTCGCGCACCGACGGCGGGTCGAAGTCGCGCTCGAGCCGCGTCCTCGCCGTCGGCACCGCCGGCAACGTCGTCGAGTACACGACCTTGTCCGCCGCCTGCCACACGCCGGCGAAGTCGGCCGTGAGCTCCGTGGCGGCGGCCACGGCGGGGTCGGTCTCCCAGACCGCCATCGTCTCGTACAGGCGCCGGCCGTAGAGGTACGTCCCGATGGGTCGCACGACGTCGGTGATGCACACGAAGAAGTCGTCCTCCGGCGGCGACCAGTCGAAGCTGCCGTGCTCGTCCTCGATGTAGCCGTCGAGCGACACGTTCGCGATGTAGATCAGGTCGGCCACGCTGCTGCAGGCTCCTTGTCGGACGGGCTGGCGGCCGTAACCGGCAATCCCGAGCGGCGTCGGCCGGCGCGGCATCCTCCCACACACTCCCGGTTTTCGACCTTGAACGGCCCCGAAAACGCGACTCAGTGGGAGGATGGCGCGTTCCGACTCGCACGAGGAGTGAGGTCCCTATGGCGACGAGCACCGACATCTGCGGACCGACGACCGCATCTCTACGATCGGTGTCGTGGAACCGCCGATTCGTACCCCATTCACTGGCGATGACGAGGCCGACCGCCTGCTCACCGAGGACGGGCTGGCGCTGCTGATCGGCATGTTGCTCGACCAGCAGGTGCCGATGGAGTGGGCGTTCCGCGGTCCGCTCGAGCTCCAGCGCCGCATGGGGCGCCCGCTGGATGCCGCGGCGATCGCGGCGATGGACCCCGACGAGTTCACGGCGTACTTCACCGACAAGCCGGCGCTGCACCGGTACCCCGGCTCGATGGCGGGCCGTGTCCACCAGCTGTGCGAGACGCTCGTCGAACACTTCGACGGCAAGGCAGAGAACGTCTGGGAGGCGGCGGCGGATGCCGCCGACGCGTACGCCCGCATCCGCTCGCTGCCCGGCTACGGCGAGCAGAAGGCGAAGATCTTCCTGTCGATCCTCGGGAAGCGCCTCGGGGCCGCGCCCGCGGGGTGGGAGACGTACGCCGGTGACTACGGGACGCCCGGGCACCGCTCGATCGCCGACGTCGACGGCCCCGGCGCCATCGAGAAGGTCCGCGCCTACAAGCAGGCGATGAAGAGCAAGAAGTGACGTGATGCGGGTGACGGGCGGGGACGACCTCGAGGTCCTCCCCGTCGACGTCCCCGCGGCGGACGTCGCCCACCACGGCTCGGACATCGGGCGGCCGCCCCGCCGCCCGCCCCGAACCGCGATCGTCGCCGTCCTCGCCGCGGTCGTGACGGTCGCCGCCGCCGTCGTCGTCGTGACGCTGACCGAGCGCGACGACCCGACGGCCGATACCCGGGCGCTCGTCGACGCGTGGGCGCGCGCGAGAGAGATCAGCGACGTCGCCGACAAGGCCTCGATCCGTGTGCGGATCCTCGTGCCGGCCGCCGACAGCGACGTCTCGTTCCGCGGACTCGCCGCCGTGCGCAACGAGGAGCGCGACCGCCTGCAGGCGCTCGGCGCCGACGTCGCCCGCACCGGCACCCAGGACGCCGACGTCGAGCGCGCCCGCGACGCGATCGTGCGCGCCCTCGACGTGCGCGCTCGCAAGGCCGGCGTGGCCGCCAACTACCACACCTCCGGCGGCGACGGCACCCGCGCCGTCGAGAGCATCGAGCGGGCGTTCGACGCGACGACACAGACCGCGGAGCGGGCGCTCGGTCGCCTGCGTCGCCGCCATCACATCGACGAGCGGCGTCCGCCGGCGAAGCGACTCACGTCGGTCGCGTTGCGCACCGCGCTCGGTCCGCTGGCGCGCGCCACGGACGGACCCGTCGGGACGCGACTCGCGCTGAACGTCGACGCCCGGCTCGGCGTCTTCGATCCGGACGCCGGGGCGTGGGGACGGGCGACCGCGTCGAGCGACACGTTGTCGACCCGCAGCCTGGTCACGCTCGCCGATGGCACCGTCATCGCATGGGGCGCCGACGACAGCGTGCGCGTCGTCGACGCGAGCGGCGACCGGCCGCGCCTCGGCCGCGCCATCACCCACGGCCGGCCGATCCCGACACCACATGCGGGCAGGATGTGGATCGCGACGGGCTACGTCGTGACCGAGGTGTCGGTCGACGGGACGACGGTCGCCGGCCCGTTCCGGCAGCCGATCGACCAGGTGGTGGCCGCGATCGGTGACGACGCGCTCGTGGCGTTCGATCCGGGCGACGAGGCCCGGCCGCCGGC
>DASSOZ010000083.1:0-36531 GCA_035700105.1 Acidimicrobiales bacterium | reverse complement strand
GTCGTCGACGTCGGCCTCGGCGGCGTGCCCGTCACGCCCGAGGTCGAGCGCAGCGTCAACGAGGCGGCCGACGCGCTCATCGCCGACCTCGGCCTCGTCCGCGTCGAGCGGACGATCACGCTGCCGAACCTCGCCGCGCAGTGGGCGATGGGCAACCTCGCCACGCTGCTGGCCGACCTCGGCGGACGCTGGCCGCGGTGTCGCCGCGAGCTGACCGAGGAGATCGCGGTCGGTCTCGTGCTGGCGGAGTCGCTCTACAACCTGCACACTGCGGCGGTCGCCGAGGAGCAGCGCATCCAGGCGAACGAGGCGATGGCCGACGCGTTCGACGACGTCGACTTCGTCATCGCCGCCACCAACCCCGACCCGGCGTTCCCGGCGGAGGCGGCGATGAGCAGCAGCGCCTCGAACTTCGTCGACTGGGCGAAGTCCAACGAGGTCGCGAAGCTCGCGTTCCGCGGCGTGATGAACCTCGCCCGGGTCGGCAGCGGCGTCGTGCCGAAGCTGCCGAACGCGGTCCTCGACTTCGCGGCGGCGCGCTTCCCCGATCTCGTCAACATGGGCGCGCTCACGATCATCTCGAACCTGTGCGGAAACCCGGCGGTGTCGATCCCGGTCGCGCCCGCGGACGGGCTGCCGGTCGGCATGCAGGTCCTCGCCCGCCATCACGCCGACGCGCTGCTGTTCGACGTCGCGCTCGCCGTGGAGCGGGCGCGACCGTGGCCGCTGGTCGCACCAACTGCGCCAGCGGCCACGCTCGCCCTCTGACCCTCGGGGGGCGTGGGGGTCAGTGGTTCATCGGCACGCCCGCGTCACCGGCGATGAACGTCCCGAGGGCGCCCTTGCCGACGTTGGCGAACTTGTGCGTGACCATCGTGTACGTCCCGGGGCGATCGAGCGTGAACTCGACGAACCCACCCTGGGCCGGCTGGAGATCGAGCGCCTGAGCTCCACCCGCACCGGGGCCGCCCTTGAGGAGGTACGCGCCCTCCTTGTACACGGTGTCGAACACGGTGCCGACGATGTGGAACGACGAGTTCTCGCTCGGGCCGGCGTCGAGCACCCACGCGCGGACCTTCTCGCCCGGGTTCACGTGGATCGGCGAGAACTTGTACTGGTTGTAGTACCCGTTGAACGTCACGGCGTCGAACTGCTCGTTGGTCATCTTGGTCAGGTCGCCGGGCTGACCCTGCGGCCCGAGGTACCACTCGCTCTGGACGAAGACGTACTCGTGGTCGACGGGGGCGAGGTCGGGCGGGTCGACGATCAGCGCACCGAACATGCCGTTGCCGATGTGGTGCAGCGCCGGGGCGGTACCGCAGTGGTACATCCAGATGCCGGTGTGCTCGGCCTTGAACTGGTAGGTGAGCGACTCACCGGGCTTGATCGTGCGCATCTCGACGTTGGGCGCGACCTCCGAGGCGTGGAAGTCGATCGAGTGACCCATCGTCCCCTCGTTGGTGAGGGTCAGGTTCACGATGTCGCCGAGCTTCACCCGGATGATCGGACCGGGGACCTGGTCGTTGAACGTCCACACCTGCTGCTTCACACCCGGGGCGATCTCGTGGACCGTCTCCTTGGCGGCGAACTGCAGGTTGTGCACGACGCCGCCGGCCGCCGGCTGCAGGTTCGGGTCGAACGCCTTCCAGTTCGCGGTCGGCGTCGCGTTGGGATCGATCTTGGCGTCGTTGGACGCTGCCACGCCGCCCGTGGCGCTGCCGGTCGTCGCGCCGGTCGCCGCCGTCCCGGCGACGTTGATCTTCATCTCCATCCCGGCGGCGCGGTGGCCGGGGACGGTGCAATACGCGACCGTCGACTTGTCGATCATGCCGAGGTCGACCGTCGCCGACTTGCCCGGGTCGACGAGGCCCTTCGACGTCTGGCCGTCGAGGACGATGTCGTGCTGCATCGCACCCTTGTTGGTGACGTGCAGCGTGACGTGCTGACCCTTCGCCACGGTGATCGACGCCGGCTTGATGTACAGGTCGCCGAGCTCGACCTCGACCGGCTGGCCGGCCGGGACGGTGGCGGCGGCGTCGCCCGGCGCCGCGGCGGTGTCGGACGCGACCTTGTCGCCGGTTCCGACCGAGGCGGCGATCAGGATGACGGCGAGGACGAGCGCGACGAACGCGCCGAAGCCACCGATCGCGGCGGCCACCGACCACCGTCGACGGCCGTCGTCGTCGTTGTCGTCGTGGCCGAAGCCCGGGAACGGTGGGCTCGGGGGTTCGTCATGTACCGGCGGGCGGTCGAGGACGGTGGACATGGTCGGCGCTCCAAGATTTCTCTAGGGTTCGGTAGAGATAGTCCTGGACGCGCCGCCCCGGCGGCAGGGACTTTGGTCCCTATTCGGGTGTGCCCTCGGTCACCTCGTCGGCGTCGGCGTAGGCGGGCTGGCGGCGACGTGGGGCAGGTCGAGGATCGGCTGCATCGACGTGGCCGCGTCGCCGCCGAGCTCGCGCCGGGCGAACTCGGCGAGCGCCCGCTCGTGCCGTAGGAGCAGGTCGACGAGCTGCGCGTCCTCGCCGGCCGCGCCGAGGCCCTCGTACACCTCGACGTACTTCTTCGTCGTCGGCTCGAACGACGCGAGCAGGTCACGCCACTGCATCGCGGCGGCGGTGTCGGCGAACCTCGCCGCCGTCTCGAGGACGCCGGCGTCGGGCGCGGTGTCGATGCCGCGCCGTTCGAGCGCCGGGCGCATGGCATCCTTCGTGGCCCGCTCGAGGCGGGTGAGCACATCGAGCTTCGCCCGCCGGTCGGCGTCGGCGTTCCCGCCGCCGCATCGCTCGGCCAGCGCCGCGAACAACGCCTCGCCGAGGACCTCGCCCTGGTACGCCTCGATCAGCAGTTCGTCGTGGGTCGGCATCACAACTCCTTCACGGCCTCGGTGACCGCGGCGACGATCGGGTCCCAGTCGGCACCCGGTTCACGCGTGACCGTGACGAAGTCGTTCACACCGAACACCGATGCGACACCCCCGGCCTCGAAGATGCGCTCGACGAACGAGCCCGCCGGCGCGTCACCCGCGCTGCGGACGTTGATCGTCTCGGGCAGCTTCGTGTCGAGCGAGAACTTCATCGCGTCGGGGTTCGGCGTCGGCGAGGGAGAGGCGCTGGCCATGACGCCAAGACTAGGGACGGCCACCGTGGCGGCGCATCGGCGGCACGGTCGTCGGCGGGTTGCGGCGGGGTGGGAGCTCGGCGATCAGCGCGGAGGTGGCGCGCGCGACGTCGGCGATGGCGCGCTCGAAGGCCGGCTCGATCGCGGCCGAGACCGACGTGATGCCGGCCACCTTGCGCACATATTGGCGGGCGGCGGCCTCGACCTCGTCCGGCGTGGCCGGTGGCTCGAGGCCGCGCAGCGTCGTGATGTTGCGGCACATCCCGTCGACGGTACGCCGCGAAGGTGGGGGCGGGGCAGCTGCGCAGATGGTGGCGGCCATCCCGCGCCGCCCCGCTCCCGGGGCGACAACGTAGCGACGGTGAAACGCCTGTCACGTAGCGTCACCAGGTGCGAGCGCGCATCACACCGCGCCCGCGGTGACCTCCTCGCGCACGTCGCCGTCGGCGATGACGGGCGCGGCGTGGCCCTCGACGTCGATCGTCGGGAGCAGCCGGTCGAGCCAGCGCGGCAGCCACCAGTTGCGATCGCCGAGCAGCTCCATCGTCGCCGGCACGAGCAGCATGCGGACGACCGTCGCGTCCAACAGGATCGCCGCCGCGAGACCGGTACCCATCAGCTTGACCACGCGGTCGTGCTCGAGGATGAAGCTCCCGAACACGAACACCATGATCGCCGCCGCCGCCGAGATCACCTTCGCCGTCGCGGCGAGGCCGTCGGCGACGGACGTGCGGCTGTCGCCGGTGCGGTGCCATTCCTCCCGGACCCGCGAGAGCAGGAACACCTCGTAGTCCATCGACAGCCCGAAGACGATGGCGAACAGCATCATCGGGATCCACGGCTCGATCGGCGCCGGCTGCACGCCGGTGACGTCGCTCAGCCAACCCCACTGGAAGATCGCGACCGCGATCCCGTACGCGGCGCTGATCGACAGCAGGTTCATCACGACCGCCTTGAGCGGCACGAGCAGCGATCGGAACACGACGAGCAGCAGCAGGAACGACAGCGTCAGCACCGCGGCGAAGAAGTACGGCAACCGCGACGACAGGTAGTCGGAGAAATCGACGTTCACGGCGACGGAGCCGGTCACCGCCACGTCGACCCCCGTGGCCCGCTCGGCCGGCGGCAGCACGTCGTGGCGCAGCCGGTCCACCAGCTGCGTCGTCGCCCGGTCCTGCGGGCCGCTCGTCGGGACGACGTTCCAGATGACGGCCGTCGGATTCGCCTCGTCGTTCGTCTGCGCGTCCGAGACGAACGCCACACCCCGGTCGCGCGCGATCGCGTCCTTGACCGCCGACAGACCGGCGACGTCGGTGCCCGCCGGCAGCGTCGCCACCAGGAGGAGCGGACCGTTGAAGCCCTTGCCGAACCCGTCGACGAGCAGGTTGTACGCCTGCTTCGTGCTCGTCTTCTCGGCGAAGTTGCTCTCGTCGGAGAACCCGAGCCGCAGCCCGAGCACGGGGACGGCGAGGAGGAGCAGCAGCGCGGCGCCGGCGACGACGGCGACGACCGGACGGTGCTGGATGACGCGGCTCCACCGGTACGCGGCGGTCTCGCGCAGCGGGCGGCGGGGCCGGTGGGCGACCTCGCGCTTCAGCGACGGGACGAAGAAGCCGGCGATCAACACGACGACCGCGAGCGGCAGCCCGATCATGAGCGGCGTGATGTCGAGGCCGACGCCGACGAGTGCGACGGCGGCCAGCGCGGCGGCGAGCAGACCGCGCCATCGGGTGAGCTCGACCTTCGGCCCGAAGAACCCGAGCAGTGCGGGGAGCAGCGTCAGCGACGCGAGCACCGTGACCGCGACGACGGCCGACGCGCCGACCGCGAGCCCCTGTACGAACTTGACGTTCATCACGAGCATGCCCAGCAGCGAGATGACGACGGTGGAGCCGGCGAACAGGACCGACCGGCCGGCGGTGTCCGACGCGATCGCCACCGACTCGCGCACGGTGTGTCCCGCGTGGAGCTGCTCGCGGTAGCGGGTGACGATCAGCAGCGCGTAGTCGATGCCGACGCCCAGCCCGATCATGATGCCGAGGAACGTGGCGAAGTCCGGGACGGTGAGCACGTTGCTGAGAAGCGTGATGATCGCGGTGCCGATGCCGATGCCGAAGAGCGCCACGCCGACCGGCAGGCCCATCGCCAGGACGGAGCCGAACGCCAGGATCAGGATGACGATGGCGAAGGCGAGTCCGAGCACCTCGGACGACGGCTCCTCGAAGTCCGCGAAGATGAACCCGCCCAACTCGGTCCGCACGCCGCTGATGTGCGGCTCGTCGCGCAGGATCTGGTCGCGGATCTCGCCGGCGCGCGTGAAGTCGATGTCGTTCGGCAGCTCGACGTTGGCGTAGGCGATCTTCCCGGCGTCGGCGCCGCGGCTGGCGATCTGGTGCTCGCCGCCGGGCTCGTACGGGCTCTGCACCCGCACGACGTCCTTGATCGTCGCGACCTCGTCGAACAGCCGCTGCATCGGCTCGCGCACCGACGGGTCGTCGACACCCTGCGGCGCGCGGAAGACGATCGTCCCGACCGCGCCCGTGCCCTGCCCGCCGAAGTTCGCATCGAGGATGTCGAAGCCCTGCTTGGACTCGACGTCGGGCAGGTTGAACTCGTCACGGAAGCCGCTGCCGACGGCACCGGACACGATGCCGCCGAGCACCAGCACCGCCAACCACAGACCGACGACCAGCTTGCGCCGGTCGTGGCACCACGGACCCAAACGACTGAACACCTCGACGCCCTCCCGGCTCTGGCTGCTGCGATCCCCGTGTCCGACGACGGGCCGGCGCCGAACTCATCGGTCGCCGAATCACAAACGTGTCACGACGGTACCGGGCGATACGAGACATCTCCTGTCGTATTTTGCGGAGGGTGCGCGCCGACCGCCTCGTGGCCATCGTCCTGCTGCTACAGGCGCGCGGCGCGATGTCGGCCGGGCAGCTCGCGAAGGAGCTGGAGGTGTCGACCCGCACGATCCTGCGGGATGTCGAGGCACTCGGTGCCGCCGGGGTGCCCGTGTACACCGAGCGGGGCGCCGGCGGCGGCATCCGGCTCCTCGACGGCTACCGCACGGACCTGACGGGGCTGTCGGCGGGCGAGGCCGAGGCGCTGTTCCTGATGGGCATCCCCGGTCCGCTCGACGAGCTCGGGCTCGGGTCGTCGCTCGACGCCGCCAGGCGCAAGGTGCTCGCCGCCCTGCCGCCCGCGGGGCGCGACACGGCCGAACGCGTCCGCCAGCGGATCCACGTCGACGCGACCGACTGGGAGACCGAGCGACCCGCGCCGCGATGGCTGGCGACGATCACACGCGCGCTGTGGGACGAACGCCGGCTCGTGCTCCGCTACGTGCGGGCGGACAACAAGACGGTGCTGCGCCACGTCGACCCGCTGGGGCTCGTGCTGAAGGCCGGTCAGTGGTACCTCGTGGCGTGGGCGGGCCGGTGGGACGCGACGTTCCGGGTGTCACGCGTCGTCCACGCCGAGATCGTGGACGAGGCCGCGCACCGGCCGCCCGACTTCGACCTCGCCGCCTACTGGGAGGCGTTCCTGCGCAACTTCGACGAGCGTCGCGCGCCGTTGTCGGTGCGGATCCGGGTCGAGCCCCACGCCGTCGACCTGCTGCCGCGGGCACTCGGCGAGGGCGTGCGGACGCAGCTGTGGAACACGCCGGTCGCCGACGACGGTTCGGTCGAGCTCGACCTGCGGTTCGACTCGCTCGACGACGCCCGCCTTCAGCTGATGGGGCTCGGGACGTCGATCACCGTCCTCGACCCGCCCGCGCTCTGCGAGGACCTCGTCCGCTCGGCGACGGAGCTCGTGCGGGCGTACTCGCCGGATGCGGGCCGGCTCAGGCGATGAGGTCGTAGTCGGGATCGAGGATGGCCAGGCGGCCGTGGTGCTCGCCGACCATCCCCTCGACGACCATGTGCGCACCGCACTCGATGCCGGCCACCTTGCGCCGGCCGAGGAACACGACGGTGAGGCCCGCGGTGTCGTCGACGATCGTGCACTCGAGCGTCGCCACACCGGCCCACGGCTGTATGCGCAACGATCGGACCCGACCGGCGATCTTGACCCGGTTGCGGTAGGCCACGTCGCAGATGGAGACGACGTCGGCTTCGGTCATCGATCAGCTCCGAGGTGGTAGGGCACGAACGTCACGTTCACGTGCGGGAACGCGGACAGCGCCGACGCCAGCTGGTTCGACGTCCGGTCGTGCAGCAGGCGATGCCATGCCCGCCGGTACTCGCGCCGCGGCACGAGGACCGACACCTCGGTCACGCCGTCGGCGAGCTCCTCGGCGATGACGGTGGCGACGGCGAACGCGACCCGCCGGTCGGGGCAGTCCACGATCTCGAGCGGGAAGCGCGACAGGCCGAGCCGGCTCCACTCGTCGGCGAGGCGCGCCGCGTGCTGGAGGTCGACCGCGGCATGGACGGCGCGGATCTCGTCGGGCGCGAGCGTCCGGGCGTACTGGATCGCGCGCGCCGCGCTGCGGTCGAGGTCGCCGATCAGCACTAGCACCGCGTGGCGGCGCAGCACCGGCGTCTCCGCCGCGGCGCGCGCGTCGTCGGCGAGCTCCCTTGTCTCCGACTCGTACTGGCGATTGAGGCGGACGAGCACGGCCACCATTGCGGGCACGAGCACGACGATGACCCACGCGCCGTGGGTGAACTTCGTGATGGCGATGACGATGTCGACGACGAACGACATCACCGCGCCCGTGCCGTTGACGAACAGACCGCGTTGCCACCCGGGCTCCCTCAGGCGCAGGTGGTGCTTCGCCATCCCCGCCTGGCTCAGCGTGAACGACGTGAACACGCCGATCGCGTAGAGCGGGATCAGGCGATCGACCTTCGCGTCCGTGACGACGAGCAGCGCGATCGCCGACAGTGCGAGGGCGAGGATGCCGTTCGAGTACACGAGGCGATGACCGCGCGTCGTGAGCTGTCTCGGCATGAAGCTGTCGCCGGCCTGGAAGCTGGCGAGGCGGGGGAAGTCGGCGAAGCTCGTGTTCGCGGCCAGGACGAGGATCAACGTCGTCCCCGCCTGCAGCGACAGGAACATCGCGTGGCCGACGCCGCCGGTGCCGTACACGTACTTGCCCACCTGTGCGATGACGGTCGGCGTGCCCCGCTCGAAGGGGACGGCGTGGACCTTCGTCGAGAGGTACGACAGGCCGAGGAACATCGTGCCGAGCGTCGAGCCCATGATGACGAGCGTGCGCCGGGCGTTGCGCCACTCCGGCTTGCGGAAGGCGGTCACGCCGTTCGAGATCGCCTCGACGCCCGTGACGGCGGCGCCGCCGGACGAGAACGCGTGGAGGACGACGTACAGGCTCGCGCCCATCAGCAGTCCCTCGCTCGTGCTCGACCCGACGTGGACCGCGCCCGCCTGGTGGAGGGAGTGCGGGTGGAGGGAACCGGCCGCGGCGCGCACGATGCCGATGGCCAGCAGCACGAACATGTTGAGGACGAACCAGTACGTCGGGACGGCGAACAGCCGGCCCGACTCGCGCACGCCGCGCAGGTTCGCGAAGGCGATCAGCGCGACCCACGCGATCGAGAGCGGCAGGACGAGCGACCCCAGCGCCGGGAACGCGGACACCATCGCCGCGGTGCCGGCAGCGACCGACACGGCGACGGTGAGGATGTAGTCGGTGAGCAGCGCGACGCCGGCGACCTGTGCGGGCAGCAGGCCGAAGTTGTCGCGCGTGACCATGTACGCGCCGCCCGCCGTCGGATACTCCTTGATCGTCTCCCGGTACGAGAGGATCAGGAAGAACAGCACGACCAGCATCGCCACCGTGATCGGCACGACGAGGCTGAAGGCAGCCACGCCGACGGCGGGCACGAGGACACGGAGGATCTCCTCGGTCGCGTATGCCGACGACGACAGGTTGTCCGACGCGAAGACCGCAAGGGCCGTGGGGATGCCGAGGCGCTCGTGCTCCAGCTCCTTGGTGTGCAGCGGGGGACCGAGCAGCTTGTTCTTGACGCGATCCGCCCGCGTCAAGGGCACCGCGATCGGCGGCGCCAGCGGCAGCGGTCTCGGGCCCGTCGTCGACCGCGGGGTATCGGTGAGCGCCATCACATCGATTGAACCGACGAGGGTGTAAAGCGACCGTCAAGCGCCGTGGTCCGCGCATCAAGCGTGCGTCAAGATCGAGCCGTGAACCGGACGAAGGCGGCACGCGTGGGTGGCCGCGGCGGCCTGCTCGCCGGAGCCGCGGCGACCGTCGCCCTGAGCGTCGCGCTCGCGCCGGCGCGGTCGCACGTCTCGCGGGCGGTGCCCGCGCTCGTGCTCGTGCTGCCCGTGCTGATCGGCGGTGCCCTCGGGGGCGCCGCCGCCGCGGTGCTGACCGCGGCAGCGGCGGCACTGGCATTCAACGTCGTGTTCATCCCGCCGTACGGACGTCCGCAGATCGACCGCCTCGAGGACTGGGTCGCGTTCGGCGTGTTCCTCGCCGTTGCCGCGACCGTCGGGTGGTTGGTCGTCGCCGAGGGCGAACGACGACGAGTGGCCGAGCAACGCGAAGGCGAGTTGCGCGAGCTCAACGCCCGCCTGCAGGAGATGGCGGCGCGCGAGGAGTCGTTGCAGGCCGAGGCGTCGCGCGCCGCGGTCCTCGCCGAGATCGACGTCCAGCGCGCCGCGCTGCTGCGGTCGGTGTCGCACGACCTGCGGTCGCCGCTGGCCACCATCCGGGCAGCCGCGTCCGATCTCATGGACGGCGCGGCGTTCGACGACGCGACTCGGGCCGAGCTGCTCGACCTCATCGGCGGCGAATCGGAGCGGCTCGACCGGCTCGTCGCGAACCTGCTCGCACTCAGTCGAATCGAGGCCGGCGCGTTGCGCCCGGAGCGGCAGGCGGTCGCGCTCGACGAGCTCGTCGCCGAGACGGTCAGGCGGCTGTCGCGGTTGTTCCGGCAGGTGCGGTTGCAGGTCGAGGTGCCCGAGGACCTGCCGCTCGTCGACGCCGACTACAGCCAGCTCGACCAGCTCGTCACGAACCTGCTGGAGAACGCGTCGCGCTACGCGCCGCCGCGCTCGAGCGTGCGCATCTCGGCCCGCTCGCTCGACGGGGGCCGGTCGGTCGAGCTGCGCGTCGCCGACGACGGCATCGGCGTCCCCGACCACGAGCGCGACCGCATCTTCGAGCCGTTCCGCCGCGGCGAGGGCAGCCGGTCGTCGGGCATCGGTCTGGCGACGTGTCGCGCCATCGTCGACGCCCACGGCGGCACGATCTCGGTGGAGCGGACACCGGGCGGCGGTGCGACGTTCGTCGTGACGCTCCCGGCGCGGGTCGGTGTCGCGTGACGCGCGTGCTCGTGGTCGACGACGAGCACGCCATCCTGCGCGTCGTGGGCGCGGGCCTCAAGGCGCGGGGCTACGACGTCGACGCCGCCGCGACGGGACAGGCCGCCCTCGACGCGGCCGCGCTGCACCAGCCCGACCTCATCGTCCTCGACCTCGGGCTCCCCGACATCGACGGCATCGATGTCATCCGGCGGGTCCGTGGTTGGTCCGACGTCCCGATCATCGTCCTGTCGGCCGCGGGGTCGGACGAGCGCAAGGTCCAGGCGCTCGACGAGGGGGCCGACGACTACGTCACCAAACCGTTCTCGATGCCCGAGCTGCTCGCACGGGTGCGCGTCGCGCTGCGCCACCGCTCGTCGTCGGTCGGCGCCGGTGCCGGCGGGCCGGCGGGCGAGCCGGTGCTCGTCGTCGGCGACGTGCGGGTCGACCTCGCCCGCCGCACGGTGACGGTCGCCGACCGCGCCGTGTCGCTCACCAAGAAGGAGTTCGACTTCCTCGCACTGCTGGCGCGCTGGCCAGGGCGGGTGCTCACGCACCGGGCCATCCTCCAGGAGGTGTGGGGCACCGAGTACGGCACCGAGACGCAGTACCTGCGTGTCTACGCGTCGCAGCTGCGCAAGAAGCTCGGTGAGGACGCGTCCGATCCGCGACTCGTGACCGAGCCCGGCGTCGGCTACCGCCTGGTCGAGCGGTCTGGTCGCGGGTGACGCCCGATCACGCCGCCGTGACGGAGCACAGCCGCGCTCGCAGATCGACGAGCGCGGGGTCGTCCGCCGGCCGCCACCGCAGCGGACCCGTCGTCCCGAGGACGGCCAGTGCCAGGTGCGCGGTGTGGACGAGGTCGTCACGGCGGGCGCGGAGCTCGCGGCTCTCGCTGATCCGCTCGGTCACCTCCCGCCGCAGGCGGACGCTCTCCGCGCGCGACGCCTCGGCCCGCGCCAGGAGCGCGAGCGGCACGTTGTCCTCCTCGTCGACCGCGGTGATGCGCTCGTTCAACAGGTGCGTGTAGTAGCGGACCACCTCGACGAGCGGGTCGTCCTCCGGCACGCCGGACCAGCGCATGTCGAGCAGGCCGACGAGCACCGTCGCCTCGTCCGTCGTGAAGACCACCACTCGCTCCATCGGGCCCCCCGGGCATCAAGGTGGACGGGTCGACGCGAAGCCTCGGCGACGATCGGCGTCGGTGCAACTCTCCGGCCAGGCCTCGAACGCGAGCACCGCCGGGGGCACGCTCCCCGGTCGACCGGCACGCTCGAGGGCGTCAGCCAGCGAGCTGGCTGGTGAACTGGTTCAGGTCGAAGTAGTCGCGCCACGCGGCGATCCGACCGTCGCGCACCTCGAACGCGCCCATCACGGGGAGCGACACGGACTTGCCCGGCATCGAGAAGACGTCGACGCGCTCGGTCATGACGACGTCATCGTCGCCACCGCCGGCGATGTGGTCGACGCGGAACTCGATCTTCTCCACGCCCTGCGTGAAGCCTTCGATCGTCGTCCGGATCGCGTCCCTACCCGTGACCGGAGCGAGCGGGATGTTGTGGTACACGGCGTCGTCGGTGAAGAACGCGACGATCGCGTCGAGGTCGCCCTCGCCCCACGCCGCGCAGAACCGTCGGACCACGTCGATCGCCTGTTCCTCGCTCATGCACCCGACGCTAGTGACCGCGGCGATGATCGAGACCATGACCGACGATCCGGTGCTCGCGCACGAGCCGCTGCCCCACGACACGGTCGGGCTCCTCGAGGGCATGTGCTCGACGCGCGCCATCCGGCGGTACCGCGACGGCGAAGCCGTCCCGCCCGCCGCGCTGCGCGCCATGTTGTTCGCCGCGACGCGGGCACCGAGCGGGTCGAACCGCCAGCCGTTCCGTTTCGTCGTCCTCGCCGATGGACCGAGCGCCGCCGCGGCCAAGTCGGTCATCGGTGCGGCAGCGCGGCGCGTCTGGTCCGTCAAGGAGGACCGCGACGGGTACACGCGCGGATCGGGCGCCGACGGCGATTCACCGAAGGCGCGCATGGCGCGGACGATGCGGCGCTACGTCGAGGAGTTCGAGCGTGTGCCGGTGCTCGTGCTCGCCTGCCTGGAGCGCTACCGCGCTCCGCACCCGGCCGAGGGCGCCTCGGTGTACCCGGCATGCCAGAACCTGCTGCTCGCGGCGCGGGCGCTGGGCTACGGCGGCGTGATGACGGCGTTCCACGCCCTCGTCGAGCCCGAGCTGCGGACCCTCCTCGCCATTCCCGACGACGTCGCGCTGGCGGCGACGATCACGCTCGGCCGTCCCGAGGGCCACCACGGTCCCGTCCGGCGCCGCCCGCTCGCGGAGCTCGTGTTCGAGGACGCCTGGGGCCGGCCGGCGTCGTTCGCCGTCGACCCACCGGGTACCGGTCACACATCGGCGGGCCCGCCCCGTGGCCCGGCGTGATCGGGCGGATCACCCGGCGACGATGACCTTGCCCTTCATCGTCGGGTGGATGGCGCAGTGGTACGAGTACGTGCCCGGTGTGGCGAAGCGGACGGCGCCGGACTTGCCCTGGGTCAGCGAGCCCGAATCCCAGGCGCCGTCGTCAGCCGTGGCGGTGTGGGGAGCGGCGTCGTTGTTCGTCCACGTCACGGACGAGCCGGCGCGCACCCGCACCGGGTTCGGTGCGTAGACGTAGTCGTTGATCGCGACCGATGCCGGGCCGGCGGGCGGCGCGGGCGTCGTCGCCGGCGGCGGGTTCGTCGGAGTCGGGGCCGGGGGCGCGGTCGTCGCCGGCGGGCGCACCGGCGCCGCCGTCGTGGTGGTCGCCGCTGCGGCCGGCTGCGTGATCTGGGTGCTCTGCGGCGCTCCGCCCGCGGTCGTGGTCGTCGTCGTGACCGCCGCCGTCGGCGCCGCCGCGAGCGTCGGGGTGGGCGTCGTCGAGGTGGGCGTGCCACTCGACGCCGCCTTCACGTCGCCACCGCCCCCACCACCGCAGCCCGCGACAACCGACGCGACGACACAGACCAGAACCGCCGTACGACCCCGCATGGGTGCGAGGGTAGAGGCTCGCGGCTCGCGGTCAGGAAACGACGATGCGGCCCGTCATCGACGGGTGGATCGCGCAGTGGTACGTGAAGGTGCCGGGGGTGTCGAAGCGCGTCGTCGACGAGGCGCCCTCGACGAGCGGACCGGAGCTCCACGCGCCCGTGTCGGAGGTCCACGTGTGCGTCGCGCTGTCGCGGTTGGTGACCGTGACCGACGCCCCGCGCCGCACCTCGAGCGGGTTCGGCGAGAACGCGAAGTCGGCGATCGTCAATGCCGCGTTCGACGGTGCCGGTGGCGCGGTCGTGGTCGTCGCCACCGGCGGTCGGGGCGCGGTCGTGGTCGGCGGTCGGGGCGCGGTCGTCGGAGGTGTCGTCGGCGACGGCGCCGCTCGGACCGTCGTCGCGGTCGCCGTCGGCCGCGTTGCCGTCGACACCGCCGTGGTCGGTGTGGCAGCCGGCGCCGGCGACGACGCCGCCGGCGACGTCGACGTGGTCGCGCTCTGCGTCGTCGGCGGCGACGACGTGGTCGGCGGCGACGTGACCGTGGCCGCCGCCGACCTCGGGGCCACGGCGGAGTCGTCCCCGCCGCCCCCACCGCAACCGGCCGCCGCCACGCCGAGCGCCACCACCATGACGAGTCCCGTCCGCACGTCCGACATACGTGCGGACGCCTCGGAGGGATCGCCGTCGCCACCAGAATGGCCGCCGTGCGCCCCGTCGATCCCGGCCCGTCGGAGTGGGCGCTCCCCGACCCCGACACCACCGACGACCCGTCCGGCCTCGTCGGTTTCGGCGCCGATCTCGAGCCGGCGACGCTCGTCGACGCGTACCGCCGCGGGCTCTTCCCGTGGCCACACGACGGACTGCCGCTGCCGTGGTTCTCGCCCGATCCCCGCGGTGTCGTCGACCCGACCGACGTCCACGTGAGCCGGTCGCTGCGGAAGACGATCGCCCGCAGCGCGTGGCACACGACCGTCGACCGCGCCTTCGACGACGTCATCGGCGCGTGCGCGTCGCGATCGCGCCACGAAGGCACGTGGATCACCCGGCCGATGCGAAAGGCGTACCGCACGCTCCATCGACTCGGGTGGGCGCACAGCGTCGAGGTGTGGGACGGCGAGCGCTCGGACCGGCTCGTCGGTGGGCTCTACGGCGTGCAGCTCGGAGGCGTGTTCACCGGCGAGTCGATGTTCCACCGCGAGCGTGACGCGTCGAAGGTGGCGCTCGTCGATCTCGCCCGCCGCCTCGTCGACGCCGGCGGCGTGCTGATCGACGTCCAGCTCCTCACGCCGCACCTCGAGTCGCTCGGTGCGGTCGAGGTCGCTCGTGACGACTTCCTCGCCCGCCTCGCGCGGCACCGCGACGACGACGTCACGCTCGACGCGTCGGCACTGCCGGTCACCCGCCTGGTGGGGTGAGGACCCAGACGTCCTCCTCCCCCAGGTGGTCGCGCAGCGACCGCACCGCACGACCGACGAACTGGTCGTCGCCGTCCCACACCGCGATCGCCTCGTCGGCGTGGCGGGCGAGCCACGCGTCGCGCCGGGCGAGCGCGCCGCCCGCCGCCTGCTTCGACTCGGGGGCCTTCGTCTGGAGCAGCACCGTCGAGTGCGCGCCGGCGAGCAGGTCGCGGTAGCGCCGCTGCGACGCCGCCGGCCAGACCTTGTCGGGGTCGGGATACGGCAGGACGGCGACGTACGGCACGCCGGCGTCGTGCGCCGCGAGCGCGCCGAGCTGCTCGGCACCGAGGCCGAGCCCGGTGAGGACGACGAGCTCGGGGTGCATCGAGCGCTTGGCGGCGACGATGTCGGTGAGCTCGCGCCGGACCGACGCCGCGACGGGGTTGTCGTCGTCGTACCCGCCGAGCTCCGGCGGGCGGTGGCCCATGACGACGAGCCGGTGCCCGGCGGGGACGCGCGGATCGGCGGCGGCCGACGCGCTCGGCGCATCCGCCGGGAGCTCGGCGATGTCGTCGGGCACGCCGACACCCGAGCGACCCGTCTGCGTCGCCGCCGCCGCCGTCGCCAGCCGGTCGACGAGGTCGTTCATCGGGTCGCCGCTGTGCCCCTTCACCCACCGCATCGTGATGCGGCCGGTGCCGAACTCGTCGACGAGCGGCTTCCACAGGTCCTGGTTGGCGACGTCCTTCCTCGCCTTGTTCTTCCAGCCGTTGCGCACCCACGCTTCCCACCACCGGTCGCGCCAGCAGTTCACGACGTAGGTGGAGTCGCTCACGATGTCGAGCCCGCCGTCGATGGCGCGTGTCGCCTCGAGCACCGCGCTGATCTCCATGCGCTGGTTCGTCGTCAGCTCCGCGTGCCCGCTCGCGTACCGCGCCGGCCTGCCGCCGCTGTCGACGGTCGCCCACGCCCACCCGCCCGGACCGGGGTTCCCGAGGCACGCGCCGTCGGTGTACACGGTCGTCGTCACCCTCCGATCTTTTCGCGGAATCCGCCCGCCGAGGTCAGACCGGCGCGCAACAGTCGGTCGTAGGTCGCTTGAACCGTCGACACGATCGCGTGCGCGGACGATCCCCGTGTGAAGCGCAGGACCGTCCAGCCGGCGGCGGTCAGCACTGCATCGCGGCGGCGGTCCGCCTCGAACGACTCCCGCGACGCGTGCGCGTCCCATCCGTCGTATTCGGCGTCGAGCAGGACCTCCGGATACGCGGTGTCGAGCTCGAACGTCTCGCCGCCGATGGTCACGAGCAGATGCTGGATGGGGCGCGCCATGCCCCCGTCGACGAGGATCCGGACGAGGTCGGACTCCTTCGGGCTGTCGCCGGGAAGCACCCCGTCGTTCCACCGGAGAAGGGCGTCGCGGAGCGCCGCGACCCGTCGCCGGCCTCGTCCGGTGAGGTCGTCGTGCACTGCCCACAGCCCGCGGAGGGTCGTATCGGGACGGCGCAGGGCCGCGTCGACGATGCGGGCGAGCGTCTGGGGGCCGACACGCGCCGACACGTCGAACACGGTCCGGGCGACCGTCGTGACGGGGATGCCGTCGACGATCGTCACGTGCGACGGCGGAAGGCGGTCCGTGGTGTGCGTCGTGATGCCGTCGATGACCTGGAGCCCGCGCCGGGCGACGAGGATCTCGGGCCGAGCGCGTACCGGCGCCGGGAGACCCATGAGCTCGGCGCCGGAGAGGAACCCGAGCACCGCGCCGTGGCGCCGACCGGCGAGCACCGCGGCCAGGAGCTGTTGCCGCCGGTCGCCCGGATGGCCCGCGACGCGCAGGACGCCGTGGTGCACGACCTCGAGCTCGCCGCGGGCAACGGCACCGCGCACCTGCTTCTGGGTCAGTTCGACGCGCGCCTGTTCGCGCGTCACCAGTGAGCGTTGTGTCGCCGCCAGCGTCCGCAGTTCGTGCATCCCCACGGCGGCAAAGCCAAGCGCGAGGGTGTGACAACAACGCGTCGACACGAGGCGCCTGCCCATCTTTGCGCGAAAACCGGCCCTCACAGGGCGGATTCCTCGCAAAAGTCGGAGGGAGGGGCCGCTTACCCGCGGGTAGAGCGCGAGCATGGCGGACATGGCAATGATGTTCGACGGCTTCTCACACCAACTGCCCGACATCGACGCCCAAGAGACGCAGGAGTGGCTGGACTCCTTCGACAACGTCCTCGGCGTCCACGGCAAGGAGCGGGCGCGGTTCCTGCTGATGAAGCTGCTCGAACGGGCCCGGACGCAGGCGGTCGGGTTCCCGGCAACCGTCAGCACGCCCTACGTGAACACGATCCCGCCCGACCAGGAGCCGTGGTTCCCGGGCGACGAGTACATCGAGCGCCGCATCCGCGCGTACATCCGCTGGAACGCCGCGATCATGGTCCACCGCGCCAACAAGCTGGCCGAGGGCATCGGCGGGCACCTCGCCACGTTCGCCAGCTCCGCCAGCCTGTACGAGGTCGGCTTCAACCACTTCTTCCACGGCAAGGACGGCGGGCTCGCCGGCGACCAGGTGTACTTCCAGGGACACGCCGCGCCCGGCGTCTACGCGCGCGCCTTCCTCGAGGGGCGCCTCGACGAGCCCGACCTCGACAACTTCCGGTTCGAGATCAGCAGGCCGGCGGGAACCGGCCGCGGCCTTCCGAGCTACCCGCACCCCCGCTGCATGCCGGACTTCTGGGAGTTCCCGACGGTCAGCATGGGTCTCGGTCCGATCAACGCGATCTACCAGGCCCGCTTCAACCGCTACCTGCTGAACCGCCGGCTGGCCGACACGTCCAAGTCGAAGGTGTGGTGCTTCCTCGGCGACGGCGAGTGCGACGAGCCCGAGACCCTCGGCTCGATCTCCCTGGCCGCCCGGGAGCAGCTCGACAACCTGACCTGGGTCATCAACTGCAACCTGCAGCGCCTCGACGGCCCGGTGCGGGGCAACGGCAAGATCGTGCAGGAGCTCGAGGCGATCTTCCGCGGCGCGGGATGGAACGTCATCAAGGTCATCTGGGGCTCGAAGTGGGACGACCTCCTCGCCCGTGACGTCGACGGCGTCCTGCTCAACAAGATGAACACGACCGTCGACGGCGAGTTCCAGAAGTACGCGACCGAGACCGGCGCGTACATCCGCGACCACTTCTTCGGGCCCGACCCCCGCCTGCGCAAGATGGTCGACCACCTGAGCGACGACGACCTGCGCAACCTGCCGCGCGGCGGGCACGACTACCGCAAGCTCTACGCCGCGTACAAGGCCGCCGTCGAGCACACCGGCGCGCCGACCGTCATCCTCGCCAAGACCATCAAGGGGTGGACGCTCGGGCCCACGATCGAGGCCCGCAACGCCACGCACCAGATCAAGAAGATGAGCAAGGACGAGCTGCGCGTCCTGCGGGACCGCCTGTACCTGCAGGACGAGATCCCCGACAGCGCGCTCGACGCGGAGCTTCCGCCGTACTTCCGCCCCGCGGAGGACTCCGTCGAGATGCACTACCTGCGCGACCGCCGGCGCGGCCTCGACGGGTCGCTCCCCCGGCGGACGCCCGAGCGGAGCAAGCCGCTCGCGCCGCCGGCCGACGGCGCGTTCGCCGAGTTCGCCGCCGGCAGCGGGAAGCAGGCGCCGTCGACGACGATGGGGTTCGCCCGCCTGCTCCGCAACCTGCTACGCGACGAGCACATCGGCGCACGCGTCGTGCCGATCATCCCCGACGAGGCGCGCACGTTCGGCATGGACGCGCTGTTCAAGGAGTTCGAGATCTACTCGCCGGTCGGCCAGCTCTACACGCCGGTCGACGCCGACCTCCTCCTGACGTACAAGGAGGACCGCGACGGGCAGATCCTCGAGGAGGGCATCACCGAGGCCGGGGCGATGGCCGACTTCACCGCTGCGGCCACGGCCTACGCGACATGGGGCACGCCGACCGTGCCGTTCTTCATCTTCTATTCGATGTTCGGGTTCCAGCGCGTCGGCGACCTGATCTGGTCGTTCGGCGACCAGCGCGGCCGCGGCTTCATGCTCGGCGCGACCGCGGGGCGCACGACGCTCATGGGCGAGGGGCTCCAGCACGACGACGGCCAGTCGCTGCTCTACGCGTCGGCGTATCCGAGCTGCCAGGCGTACGACCCGGCGTTCGCCTACGAGGTGGCGGCGATCGTGAAGCACGGGATCGCCCGCATGTACGGCGAGCACCCGGAGGACGTCTTCTACTACCTGACGCTCTACAACGAGACGTACACGATGCCGCCGATGCCGGACGGCATCGAGGAGGGCCTGCTGCGCGGGCTGTACCGCTTCTCGCCCGCGCCCGACGGACCGTCGCGCCGGGCGACGATCCTGTTCTCGGGCACCGCGTGGCGTGCCGCGGAGGAGGCGCAGAAGCTGCTCGCCGAGAACCACGACGTCGCCGCCGAGCTGTGGTCGGCGACGTCGTACAAGGCGCTGCGCGACGACGCCCTGTCCTGCGAGCGGTGGAACCGGCTGCACCCCGGCGAGCCGGCCCGGTCGCCGTTCGTGACCGAGCAGCTGTCGTCGGCCGACGGCCCGGTCGTGGCGGTGACGGACTTCGTGAAGGCCGTGCCCGACCAGGTGTCGCGCTGGGTCGAGGCGCCGTACCTCTCGCTCGGCACCGACGGCTACGGCCGGTCCGACACACGCGAGGCGCTCCGCCGCTACTTCGAGACCGACGCGCCCCACGTCGTCGTCGCCGTGCTGTCGCTGCTCGGCAAGGAGGACGAGGTCGTCGACGCCATCGCCCGGTACGGCATCGACCCCGACGCGTTCGATCCCCGGGCGCTGTAGTCAGCGGCGGCCCCCTGTGGAGCGGCCGGCGCTAGCTCTTCTTCGCGCCCACCCACGTCGTGACGATGACCATAACGGCGAACACGACCGCGATCAGCACGGCCGCCATCGGCCATTCCATCGAGCCCTCCCTCCGGGTCACGTGAAGATGATCTGGCCGCCGGCGGCGATCCCGTAGAACTCGCCGACGGTGATGATGTCCTGCACCTCGGGGATGAAGTCGTTCTTCTCCAAGCCGAACAGGTCGACCGACGCCTTGCACGCGTACAGCCCGCACCCGGTCTCGGCGATCATCTCGACGAACTCGGGGATCGACGGGATGTCGAGCTTCTCCATCTTGTGGTTCATGAACGCGGTCATCGCCGTCGAGACACCGGGCAGGCCGCCGAGCATCGTCGGCACGTGCAGACCCGGGTTGCCGACCGTCGCGATCTTGATGTGCTCGTGGCGCGCCCGGTGGATCACGTCGAGCCCGAAGAACGTGAAGAACAGGTTGGCCTCGATCCCCTCGGCCCGCGCCCCGTTGGCCATGATCAGCCCCGGGTACGCGCCCTCGAGCGAGCCCTTCGACACGATGATCGACACCTTCGTGACCGGTTCGACGTCGACGTCGCGCATCAGATGCACCCCCTCGGCTTCGGGATCCCGGCGATGCGGGCGGCGACCTTCGCCGGTCCCTTCGGGAACAGCTCGTACAGCTCCTTGATCGAGACACCCGACGTGCGACCGAGGACACGTACGGTCGGTCCCGTCCCCTTGTCGAGCCACTCGCGGCGCATGAACCGGATCACCGCCCAGTGCGCCTCGGTCAGATCCTCGATCCCCTCGCGCGCGGCCAGCTCGGGCACCATCTCCTCGTCCCAGTCCTCGGGGTGGACGAAGAAGCCCTCCTCGTCGAGCTCGACGGCATGCGACGCGATCGTCGCCATCAGCATGCGGGCACTCCCTTCTTGCCCGCGGCCGGCATCGACGCGCCGATCCCGGGCAGGTCGCGGCCGGGCAGCAGGCTGTGCCAGTACAACGACTCGAACAGCAGCTTCCCGACGTGGTTGAGTCTCGACTCGCGCAGCAACGGCAGACCGATCGAGCCGGGGTAGCGGCCCGGCAGCGGTTCGGTGTCGTAGTTGAAGTCGATCAGCAGGGCCTTGTGGAACCCCGTCTCGATGAAGCAGTTGGCATGCCCGTCGAACCCGGGCTCGAGCGGTTCGTCCCGCAGGTAGCGGACGACGTTGCCGACGAGCGTCTCGCCCTCGAAGTGCGCCACCGAGCCGGCCTTCGACGCGGGCACGTCCGCGGCGTCGCCGATGACGAAGACGTTCGGCGCGACCTTCGACTGCAGTGTGTGCTGATCGGTCGGGACGAAACCCAGCGCGTCACCGAGGCCCGGTGACCGGTCGACGTACTCGGCGCCGGCGTGCAGCGGGACGACGACGGCGAGATCGAACGCGAGCTCGCGCCCGTCGTAGGCAACGAGCCGGCCCTCCGTCGATGTGTCACCGCCGTCGACCGACCCGGTGGTGAACTCCGTCACGAGGTCGATGCCACGATCGGCGAGCATGCCACCGAGGTGCGCCGCGGCGACGGGCTTGGTGAACGCGCCGTCGAGCGGCGTCGCGTAGACGAGGTCGACGCGGTCGCGAAGGCCGTGCTCGCGGAACCACCAGTCGGCGAGGAAGCAGAACTCGAGCGGCGCGACCGGGCACTTGACCGGCAGATCGACGACGTTCACGACGACGCGCCCGCCGTCGAACGTCGCCAGCGCGCCCTCCAGCGCCGCCGCGCCCTCCGGCGTGTAGAAGGTGAAGACACGCTCCATCCAGCCACGCCCCGACAGCCCCTCCGTCTCCTCGGGCACCAGGCGGGCGCCGGACGCCACGACGAGGACGTCGTATCCGAGCACGCTGTGGGCGCCGTCGGGCCCGGCGACGTGCACCTCGTCGCGCTCGAGATCGACGTGGTCGACCGGCGCGCGCACGAAGTCGATGCCGTCGCGGAGTTGGCGCTGCCGCGGGCGCACGAGGTCGTCGACCTTCGCCAGCCCGAAGGGGACGAACAGCAGGCCCGGCTGGTAGACGTGGCGGTCGTCCTGGTCGACGACCGTGATCGCCACATCACCGGCCGGCAGCAACCTCCGAAGGCGATTCGCGGCGAGCGTCCCCCCGGTCCCGCCGCCGAGGACGACGACGTTCGTTGTCACGTCCCGATCGAACCCCACGGCCGCGACGCGGACTAGGTACGAAGGTCCTGCGCGCTCGGCTTCTCGTCACGCCGAAGGCGACACCACGACCGCAGCGGTGCCAAGAACGCCGGGGGACCGTCAGCCCGTGTGCGCGGGGAGCCGCACGACGGCGTCGATCCCGCCGCCGGGCGCAGCGTCCAGCGTCACACCGCCGCCCTCGGTCTTCACCAGCTTGGCGACGATCGACAGGCCGAGGCCGCTGCCGCCGAGCGCGTCGCTGTCGCCGTCCCGGTTGCGGGTCGCAGGCGACGCGTCCGCCCGCCAGAACCGATCGAAGGCGTGTGCGCGCTCGTCGGCCGTCATACCCGGGCCGTGGTCGCGCACGTGCAGCTCGGCCATGCCGTCGACGCGCCCGCACGTGAGGACGACCGAGGTGCCGGGGGCGGAGACGTCGAGCGCGTTGGCGAGGAGGTTGTCGACGACCTGGCTCACGCGATCACGGTCGCAATCGGCGACGGCGGCGACCGTCGCCGGCTCGACGACGATCTCGACGCCCCGCTCCCCCGCGAGCGGCTGCCACATCGCCTGGCGCTCCAGCAATACGTCGCGCAGGTCGACGGCGTCGATCCCGCCGCTGCGGCGCTCGGCGCGCGCCAGCGCCAGTAGACCGTCGACGAGCCGTGACAGCCGGCCGACCTCGTCGAGCGCGGCGTCGACGCTGTCGGGATCGACGCCGGCCTGCACGTTCTCGAGCCGCAGGCGCAGCGCGGTGAGCGGCGTACGCAACTGGTGCGACGCGTCGGCGACGAACGCGTCCTGGGCGTGCACGAGCTCCTCGAGTCGCTCCGCCATCGTGTTGAACGTCGTCGCCAGCGCCCGTACCTCCGGCGGTCCTGCGTTCGCCGGCGCGCGCGTGCCGAGGTCGCCACCTCCGAAGGCGGCGGTCGAGTCCTGCAGCCGACGCAGCGGGCTCGCGACCCACCTGGCAAACGCCAGCCCGGCGAACGCGACGGCGACGAGCGACACGCATGCGACGACACCGAGGGTCAACCAGTAGCGGTGCACCCGTGACGTGAGCTTGGACGCCGGAAGCGTGAGTCGGACCGCGCCGTGGATCCTCCCGCCCGACGCGACCGGCACGGCGACGAAGACGAACTCCGTACCGAGCGTGGTCGAGTGGCGGCGGCCGCTCATGACGTCGCCCGCGAGTGCGGTCGCGATCTCGGGCCGCGACGCGAACGTCCGCTCGCCCGGTGCCGGCGGCGCCGTGTCGACGACGGCGATGCCGCTGCTGCCGACGATCACGACACGCCCGTCCGTCCGCCTCGCGTAGTCACGCGCAAGCCTGGCGAGGTCGGGACCGATGGTCGCCGTCTCCAGGTCGTCCTCGGCCAGCGACGCCAGCGTGAACGCGTCGCGCTCGGCCTCGCCGGTCAGGTCCTGGAGCTCGCGGTGCTCGAACGACAGCGCCAGCGGGATCTCGAGCGCGGCGAGGACGATGAGCGTGATCGACAGGAAGCTGAGGACCAACCGGCGGGTCACTCGTCGCTCCGCAGCCGGAAGCCGACCCCCCGCACCGTCTCGATCAGCCCCGGGTCGCCCAGTTTCTTTCGCAGCGACGCCATGTGCACGTCGAGCGTCTTCGTCGGCCCGTACCAGTGCGGGTCCCACACCTCTTCGAGGATCTCCGTGCGCGTGCGCACGGCGCCGGCGTCCGACGCGAGCAGCGCGAGCAGGTCGAACTCCTTGGCGGTGAGCTCGACGGCGCGCCCGTCGACGGTCACGCGGTGGCCCCGGACGTCGACCTCGAGTGGGCCGACGCGCACGACCGCGGGCTCGGACGTGCGCCCGCCGGCGCGGCGGGCAACGGCGCGGATGCGGGCGGTGAGCTCGCGGAAGCCGAACGGCTTCACGACGTAGTCGTCGGCGCCGAGCTCCAGCCCGACGACGCGGTCGACCTCGTCGCCGCGCGCGGTGATGACGATGATCGGTACGTCCGAACGCTTGCGCAGCGCTCGACACACCTCGTAGCCGTCGACGTCGGGGAGACCGAGGTCCAGCAGCACCAGGTCCACGGCGGGCACGTCCCTGTCGAGCGCCGCGCCACCGGTCGCGACGCGCTCGACGTCGAACCCCTCGTGGGCGAGGCCCTTCACGAGCGGTTCGGCGATCGCGTCGTCGTCCTCGACCACGAGGATTCGCACACGTCCAAGGTGGCACCGCAGGAGCGTGTTGAACAATGCGGGCGCGGGTGTGCGGCGAACTTTGCCAACTCCTAACCCGCGCTTGCCGTGCGCTGAAACGACGCTTCCGTACCGTCGCCTGCATGGATCGACGCAAGGCTCTCGCCACCGCCGGCGCCATCACCGGCACACTCCTTGCCGCCACGCTGGCTGCCGCCGCCAACTTCGGCCTCCTCGGTCTGGGCGAGCACGACGGCTCCGAGGTCGGGAAGCTGCGAGCGACGCGTATCGCCGAGATCGTCGACGACAGCGGCGCCGGTGCGCCCACCACGACCGTCGCACCCGAGGTCGAGATCCGGTACGAGGACGTGGCGGTGCCGGCCGCCGCGACGAGCGACAGACGCGATGACGACCGCGGTGGCGACGACTCGCACCACTCGATCGACGAACACCGCGACGACGACCACTCCACCGAGCACACGGGCGTGGACGATGACGACTGACGAACCGGCACGCCGTCGCCGTCGCCACGTGGCGTCGACGGCGCGCGTCGTCGCCGCCGGGACCTCGACGACGGCGACACTGCTGCTCGTCGCCGCCCTCGGCAGCCAGGCCACGCAGAAGGCCTCGCCCACCGACCTCAGCGCTTCGGCGCCGGTGCCACCGGCGTCCGCCCTCGCCGGGACACCGGCTCCGACACCGCCCGCGCCGAAGCGGATCGTCGTCATCCGCCGGTACGTGACGGTGCCGGCCGGGAGCGCCGCACCCACCCACACGCGAACCGTGACGGCACAGGCCCCGGTGTCGCCGGCCCCGGCCCCCGCAGCCGCGCGGCCGGCGACACCGTCCCCCGTGCGGCGCGCCGTCGTCACCAAGAGCAGTGGCAGCTGAACGTCGCTTCCGGGCGATGGGCACGGACGTGCATGTCGTGGTGGGCGGCAGCG
Organism: Acidimicrobiales bacterium; assembly: GCA_035700105.1. GTDB lineage: Bacteria > Actinomycetota > Acidimicrobiia > Acidimicrobiales > DASSOZ01 > DASSOZ01. Next base: position 11,547 of record DASSOZ010000083.1, on the reverse strand, counting down.
ACACAGCCGCGCTGCTCCGGTGGGCACAGCGCGAGATCGAGACGCTGGACCGCCGCTGGACCCGCTTCCGCCACGACAGCGAGCTGTCGCTGCTGAACGCGGCCGCCGGGACGCCGGCGATCGTGCCGGCCGACACGTTCACCGCGGTCGAGCTCGCCGTCGCCGGCTGGCGCGTGACGGGCGGCGCGTTCGACCCGACCGTGCTCCACGCGCTCGTCGCCGCCGGCTACGACCGCTCGTTCGAGCTCGTCGTCGCGGGCACGCCTCCCTGCAGCGCGACCGCGGCCGCGCCGTCGCCAGGCTGCGCCGGCATCGTCCTCGACGGTGCACTCGGGTCGGTGCTGCTGCCGCCCGGCGTCGGGCTCGACCTCGGTGGCGTCGGCAAGGGCCACACCGCGGACCGCGTCGCGTGCGAGCTCGTCGCCCGGGGCGCGACCGGCGCCTGCGTCAACGTCGGCGGCGACCTGCGGGTGGTCGGTGATCCGCCCGACGGGAGCGCGACGTGGAACGTGTCGGTCGACGTCGTCGACGACGGCAATGTCGGCGCCGTCGTCGGCCTCCCGCCGGGTGCGGGGCTGGCGACGAGCACGACCAGGCGTCGCCGGTGGACGACGGCACACGGCGAGGCGCACCACGTGATCGACCCGTCGACGGGCGCGCCGGCGACGAGCGACGTCGTCAGCGCGACGGTCGTCGCCGGCAACGCGGCGTGGGCGGAGATCGTGGCGACCGCGCTGCTCGTGCGGGGCACTGATGTCGCCGCCGACGTGTTGTCGCGCACCGGCACTGCCGCGCTCGTCACCACGACCGGCGGCGACACCGTCGCCCTCAACGGGTTCGAGGCGTACACGACATGAGCGAGCCGCAGGCGAGCGAACAACGTCAAACGCTTGGTCCGGCGCCAGCCGGACCTCACGGCGTTCATCGGTGCGGTATCGGGACGATGGTGCACCGATGAACAGTCAACTGTGGTGGCACGTGGCGCGGGCATCGGGCATCACCGCGTGGGCGATGAGCGCGGCGGCGATTCTGTGGGGGCTCGCGCTGTCGGGCCGCACGATGGGGCGACGGGTCAAGGCGCCGTGGCTGCTCGACCTGCACCGCTTCCTCGGCACGCTGACGCTCGTCTTCGTGGGCGTGCATCTCGGCGGGCTCGTCGCCGACAACTACGTCCACTTCGGTGTCGCCGACCTGTTCGTCCCGTTCGCGAGCGGTTGGCGCACCGGCGCGGTCGCGTGGGGGATCGTCGCGTTCTACGTCCTCGTCGCCGTCGAGGTGACCTCATGGCTGATGCGCCGCATACCGAAGCGCGTGTGGCGCGCCGTCCACCTCTCGAGCCTGCTGATGTACGTCATGGGGACGATCCACCTGCTCCGTGCGGGCACCGACGCAGGCAACCTCGTCCTGCAGTGGTCGGTCGTCGCGACGAGCCTCGCGGTCGTGTTCTTCGTCGTGTACCGCGTCGTCGGGCCGGCGAAGCGGCGGGCGAACCGCGTCGCCTCAACCGGCGCTCGTGCTGGCGCGACCCGCGGTGTTCGGGGCGCCGTGACCGAGACGGCCACCCCACGCCCGCGCACGGTCGAGCTCGCCCGCCTCCAGCGGACCGCGAACCCCGTCGACCCAGAACGTGACGGGTCGATCCGCGGGCGCGAAACCCAAGCGGCGAAGACGGCGTAGCGCGGCGCGCGCCGCCGAGCCCGGCACGCGCGGCCGGTGGACGCGGGTGTCGAACGTCGCCGCGACCGCGAGTCGGTCCGCCGCCGGCGCGAGCCCGCCGAGCCACTCCCGGAGCCCGACGGTTGTGGCTCGCGCCGGGGCCGCGGCCGTCGAACGGCGGAGGGCGTCGGCACGGGTACCGGCCCGGGTGAGCCCGAACGCGTGCGTCGGCCCGCCGACGACGACCAGGTCGACGCCGGCCGGGACGCTTGCCGGTGCGTCGTGCACCTCGACGACGTCGACCGCAGACACGTGCGGTGACGACGCGAGCCCGGCGGCGACGGCGCGGGCGACCGCCTCGGTGTTGCCGAAGAGCGATTCGTAGACGACGAGCGCCCGCACGCTCCCAGCCAACCTCGGCCCTGCAGCCGCCACTAGAGGCCTTCGACCCCTAGTGACCGATGCTCGACACGCTCCTACGCTGTCGCCGAGGGGGGAACGATGCGGTACGTCTTCGACGGCGGCACGCTCGACACCGACGCGGTCCAGCTCGTCGTGCGCGGCCGGCCGACGCCGGTCGAGCCGCAGGTGTTCGACGTCCTCGTCGCACTGCTCGAGCGGCGGGACCGGGTCGTGACGAAGAACGAGCTGCTCGACGCGGTGTGGCAGCACCGGTTCGTCACCGACTCGGCGCTGTCGAGCCGCATCAAGACCGCCCGCCAGGCGATCGGCGACGACGGCCGCGCCCAGCGCCTCATCCGCACGGTGCACGGGCGCGGGTACCAGTTCGTCGGTGACGTCCGCGTCGACGACAGCCCCGCCACCGGTCCCGGCGAGCGCGCCGCGCCGCTCCCGACGGTCCCCACACCGACGATCGGGCGCGACGGGGACGTCGACCGCGTCGAGCAGCTGCTGAAGTCGGCGGCGATCGTGTCGCTCGTCGGCCCGGGTGGCGTCGGCAAGACCCGCCTCGCGCTCGAGGTCGCCCGCCGCGCCAGCGGCGACGTCTGCATGGTGGACCTGACCAAGGTCCGCGACGACGAGCTCGTGCCGGGGCTGGTCGTGCGCGAGCTCGGCATCCACACGCCGCCGGACACGCCGCCGTCGAAGGTCCTCGCCGAGGCGCTGCGCGACCGCGAGCTGCTGCTCGTCCTCGACAACTTCGAGCACGTGCTCGACGCCGCCGCGCTCGCCGTGGACCTCGTCGCCTGCTCCGATCGCGTGCGGGTCCTCGCGACGAGCCGCGCGCGGCTGCGGATCAAGGGCGAGCACGTCTACGACGTGGCCCCGCTGTCCGTCGACGACGACGCGGTCGCGCTGTTCGCCCAGGTGGCGAGGGCGACCGACCCGTCGTTCGACCTCGACGCCAACTTCGCCGACGTCGTCGCGATGTGCCGCGCCGTCGACGGGATCCCGCTCGCCATCGAGCTCGCCGCCGGGCACGTGCGGACGTTGCCTCCGCCGTTGCTGCGGACGCGCCTCGGCGCGCGCCTGGCGTCACCGGCGGCGGCGACACGCGATGCGCCCGAACGTCAGCAGACGATCACCGCGACCGTGGACTGGAGCCTCCAGCTGCTCGGTCAGGAGGAACGGCTGCTGTTCGCCCGTCTCGGCATCTTCTCGGGTCCGTTCCCGTTCGCCGCGGTGGAGAAGGGTTGCACGTTCGGCGACATGGGTGACACCGTCGACGCCCTCACGCGCCTCGTCGACCACAGCCTCGTCCGGCGGGTCGGCGGTGCGTCGCGCGAGCCCCGGTTCGCGCTGCTCGAGCTCCTGCGCGAACGGGCGCGCGTCCTCCTCGACGAACGCGGTGAGCACGACGACGTCGCCGATCAGCACGCCGAGTTCATCGCGATGTACCTCGAGGACGTCGAGCGACGGCGGTGGACCGAGCTCTCGGATCACTGGATGGAGGTCATCACCGAGACGCTCGTCGAGATCCGCGCCGCGTTCGCCTGGGCGGTCGAGCGCAACAACCGCCGCCTCGCCGCCCGGATCGCCGGCAACCTCGGTGCGTACTGGCACCGCGAGGGTCACCATGTGGAGGGTCGGTCGTGGATCGCCTATGCGTTCGCGGACGTCCGCGACCTCGACGCGCACACGGTCGCGATGCTCGACCTGTCCGCCGGCTACCTCGAGTGGCCGCGCGACCTCGACGCCGCGCGTCGCCACTGGGCCGGCGCGGTGTCGGCGTTTCGCGCCTTGAGCGACGAGCGCTACGCCGCCTTCGCGCTCGCGCTCCAGTCGGCGACGTACATCGGCGATGCGGCGCGCTACGACCACGGCATCCGGCTGTCGGATGACGCGGTCGCGCTCGCCCTGCGTGTCGGCGACGGGCCGCTGATCGCCCAGGCGCTGTGCATCAAGGGCGAGCTCGCGCGTGTCGAGGGCCACGACGACGTGGCCCGCGAGGTCTACGAGCGAGGCGTCGACGCGGCGACCGAGTGCGGCGACTCGGCGATGCTCAGCATGCTCCTGGCGAACCTGAGCTACCTCGCCGATCACCGCGGCGACTACGACGAGGCCCGCCGCCTCGGCCGCGACGCCCTGCGCCTGTGCTGGTCGCTCGGCTACCGCACCGTGGCCGCGTGGCTCCTGTCGGAGCTGGCCGGTCCGGAGCTCGGGTTCGGACGCGCCGACCGCGGCGCGATCCTCGTCGGCGCGGCGGACGAGGCGATGCGCGTCGTCGGCGTGCCTCGCCACCCGGGTGACCGCAACGAGCACGAACGCGTCGTCGCCGGCCTGCGCCGCGCCCTGGGTGACGACGAGCTCGACCGCTTGCGCGGCGAGGGCGCCCGCCTCCCGCTCGACGCCGCCGTCGCGCTCGCGCTCAGCGAGCCGGAGGACGGACGCGCTCAGCCGGCGATGGTGCCCGCGGCGACGAACGTCTCCGAGCGGATCCACTCGACGTAGCGCGCCTCGCCCATCGCCGCGACCAGCGGCGCGACCTGCGTCGCCTGCGTGCGAAGGGCGGCGAGCTTCACGTCGACGAGCTCGTCGTCGAGGTCGAGCGACAGCGCCAGCTGGTCCACCGGCGTTCGCAGCGGCAGGCCGGGGGCGAAGATCGGCAACGCGTCGTGGACGTCGGCGAATGCGTCGGCGAACGCATCGGTCTTCACCGCGTGGAGCAGCCGGGGCCGCGCGCGCTCCGGGCCGCCCGCTCGGCACCACGCGCCCGTCACCCACCGCGAGATCGCGCGGTGGTCGGGGTGGCCGGTCATCCCCTCGGGACCGAACGTCACGATCGTGTCGGGCCGAACCTCGTCGAGCAGGCGAGCGACGGCGCCGGCACCGGCGCGAGGGTCGACGCCGGCGAGCGTGCCGTCCTCGAACCCGAGGAAGCGGTGGTCGTCGACGCCGAGGACAGCCATCGCCGCGGTGGCCTCGAGCGCGCGGACGCGGGCGAGGCGCTCCGGCGGCCACGCCACCGGGTCGTCGGTGCCGTGCTCGCCGTGCGTCGCGCTGACGCACACGACCCGTTCACCGGCACGGCGTGCGAGTGCCATGAGCCCGCCGGACAGGTACGTCTCGTCGTCGGGGTGCGCCCAGACGCCCAGGACGGTTCCGAGCCCCGTCACGGCAGCACCGCCGACACCAGCCACACGACCGGGAGTCCGACGAGCAGCGCGGCGTGCGGTGAGCCGGTCCGGCGCACGGCGACGACCGCGGCACCGACGGCGAGCAGCGGAACGAGCGATCCGTTGCCACCCGAGTCGGCGACCGCGCTCGTCGCCAGGGCGGCGAACGACACCGGCACCGCGTGTCGCGCGGCGCGCTCGACCACCGGCGGCAGACCGGACGTCGATCGTGCGGCGACGACGAGCATGCTCACGCGGAAGGCGTAGCTGCCGAGGCCGACAGCGAGCACGACGAGGTACGGGGTCATGGCGCCTCCCTCTCGGTGACGACGGCGACGGCGATGCCGCCGGCGATGGCGACGAACGTGCCGAGGTGCAGCGGCACCCACCTGCCCACGATCGCCAGCGCGATCGCGACGGTGACTGCTCGCGCCGATGCGCGGTTGGTGACACGGGGCACGACCTCCCCGGCGAGGAACAGCGGGATCACGAGCTCGAGGTGCAGCGCCCGCGGCAGGGCGGAGCCGACCGTGAGCCCGACAGTGATGGCGGCGACCCAGGCCAGCCAGAGCGTGACCGCGGCACCGAGGTAGTGCCGGTGGCCGACGGCGGGGTCCGCCGACGAGTCGTACGCCCGCACGCCGACGGCGAGCGTCGGATCGACGAGCGTATAGGCGGCGAGCGCCTGCGTCCGCCGCGGCAATGACCGCCAGTGCGGTGCCATCGTCGCCGAGTACAGGACGAGGCGGAGGTTGATGGCGAGCGCGGCGGCGACGACCGCGATCGCGGCGCCGCCGCCGGCGAGCAGCTGGATGGTGGCGACCTGCGCGCTGCCGGCGAAGATCAGCGGCCCCGTGAGCCAGCCGGCGGCCGCAGGGATGTCGGCGTGCGCCGCGGTGATGCCGATGACGAGGCCGAAGGGGACGACGCCGACCAGCCACGGCGCCATGGCGCGCGCCCCCCGGGTCACGTCACCGTCGCGACGGTCGAGTGCGAGCATCGTCGTCCCCTTCGGTCCGAGGCGCCGCACTCAGGCGGCGTCGACCTCGATCGACACGGGGACGCCGTTGGTGAGGATGTCGAACACCGCGGAGCGGCGGCGCGACTGCTCGACGATCGCGCGCAGCTTCTCGGCCGGCGCGTCGCCCTTCACCGTGAACGACACGCGGATCTGCTGGAAGCCGTTGCGCACGTCCGGGTCGAGGCCCAGCAGGCCGTTGAGGTCGATGTCGCCCTCGACGGTCGAGCGCACCTCGGTGAGCTCGACGCCGCGGGCCGCCGCGATGTTGCCGATGCCCGCGGTGAGGCAGCCGGCGAGCGCGTGGAGGACGTACTCGACGGGTGTCGGCGCGTGGTCGGCACCGACGAGCACCTCGGGGTGGTCGACGTCGACGACCGTTCGCTCGTTGTGCGACCGGTTCTCACCGACGCCGAAGAACTCGTCGATCGTCGTGCGGCTGTGCGTCCCGGAGACCCACTCGTTGCGGGCGCGGAACTGGAACTTCGCCGCCTGCGGCGCTTCCTTCACGGCGTCGAGGGTGGCGAAGAGCACCGTGGTGTCGACGCCGTTGCGGACGGTGTGCTCGATGGTGGACATGGCTCGTTCCTCTTTCTCTTGTGGTTGGTCAGGCCGCGAGCACGCCCGCGGCCGGGATGGGGGGACGGGATGCGAGCGCGTCCGCCTCGCGCTCGAGGAGCACGCTGAGCTGCTTCTGCAGCGCGATGAACTCGTCGACCGGCGGATAGGACCCGAGCCGGCAGGTGAGGTCGAAGATCGGCGCGAGAGCACGATCCCGTTCCTCGGCGTACGCGGCGAGGTCGTCGACGTGGGTGGCAAGCAGCTCGGCGTCGCGGAACGCGTCGGTGATGCCGTGCCCGGTGACGGGGTCGCGGTGGTACCCGGCGTCGCCGACGAGCGCCCAGCCCGGTCCGAACGCCTGGCGGACGTGGTTCGGGTAGCGCGCCGCGCCACGGATGGGCGCGGTGATGTCGCCGTCGCGCACACGCTCGGCGAGCGACGGCGATGCCGATGCGAGCATCTCGAGGAACTTCGAGGTGCGTTCGTCCCCGCGGCCGCTCAGGACGCTGACGTCGGCGGGGCTGCAGACCCAGACGTTCGCCTCGCCGCCGTGCGTCGGGAACACACCGGCGAACAGCCCGTCGGTGACGTGGAACTCGAACGCATCGGGGGCGAACCCGGTGACGTAGGTGTACTGCCCGGCGCCGTCGGACGGGCGCTCGTCGATCACAGGGGCACCGACGGCGCGGGCGATGCGGGAGTGCACCCCGTCGGCGCCGATCACGAGGCCGGCGCCGATCGTCCGGACGTCGCCGGTGCCGGTCGCGGTGTCGGTCACGGTCACGCCGGCGACACGGCCGTCGTCCTCGGTGACGACGCCGTGGACCGTCACGCCCGTGCGGAGCTGCGCTCCGGCGTCGACCGCTGCGTCCTGCAGCAACGCGTCGAGGACGTGACGGCGGGGCGCGACGAGGTAGTCGACGCCGTGCCGCTCCTTGACGGCGCGCTCGTCCGTCCGGCCGTCGGGGAGGTGGAACTCGACCCGGCGGATCTTCGGGGCGCCACTGGCGACGACGCCGTCGAGGAGGCCCCAGCGGGCGAGTTGCACGACGCCACCGCGGGCGATGGCGTGCGTCGACAGCGCGTCGCTCGGGAACGCGGCCCGGTCGACGACGGCGACGTCGAGGCCGCGGCGGGCCAGCAGCATCGCGGTCGCCGCCCCGGCGACGCGGGCGCCGACGACGACCACGTCGTGGTGCTCTGTGGGGTGGTCGGAGGTCATGCGGCCACCCTGCGCCTCCGACCCCGTCAGACGCTTGGAGACGGGATGGAGAGCTTGTGGAGATCAGCGCGACAGGAAGCGGCGCACCTCGTCGACGAACACGGCCCAGGCGGGCTCGCCGTCGAGGAGGATGTGGTTGTGGCTCTCGAGGGCCACGAAGCGAGCGCCGGGGACGAGCGCGGCGAACAGCTCGCCCTGCTCCAGCGGGATGCGGTGGTCGTGGCGCGCGTGGAGGACGAGCGTCGGCACGTCGATCCGCGGTGCGACGTCGGTCACATCGAAGTGCGCCGACTCGCGCATCAGGCGCAGGGCGTTGCGTGTCGACGTCGTCGTGCGCTGCAGGTCGACGAAGGCCGCCCACTGGTCGGGCGTGCCGCGCGGCATGAACTGGGACGCGAACATCGACGCGAACGGTGAACCCTCGCGTCCCCACCCCGTCTCGAGGAGCTCGAGCATCATCGCCGCGTCGCGCCGCTCGTCGTCGCTGCGGGCGCGGGCGTCGCGGCCGAGCGGGAACGCGCCGTAGAGCACGAGGTGCGTGACCCGCCCCGGATGGCGGGCGGTGTACGCGGCGGCGACCGCGCCGCCCTGCGAGATGCCGAGCAGCGGGAACCGTTCGAGGCCGAGCGCGTCGACGACGGTCTCGAGGTCCCGCACACGGGCGTCGAACGACACGTCGGCGACATCCCAGTCGGACATGCCGCAGCCGCGCTCGTCGTAGAGGACGAGCGACCGCTCGGCGGACAGGTCGCGCAGCCAGTGGCGCCAGACGACGCTCGTCCAGTCGTGGCGCAGGTTCGTGAGCCAGTTCGCGGCCTTGACGAGCGGCCGGCCGTCGCCGGCGCCGACCGTGGCGTACGCGATGCGCACGCCGTCGGGCGCGGTGCAGAACCCGATCCTCTGGTCCGGCACGGGCTCGTGGTCGGGGCCGTCAGGTCGCGGCGGGGCGGCGTCAGCGGGGACGTCGGCGGCGTCGGCCACGAAGCGGTAGCCGCGCCCGTGCACGGTGCGGATCAGGCGCTGGGTGCGTCCGTCGTCGCCGATCGCCCTGCGGGCCGCCTTGATCCGACTGGTCAGCGTCGACTCTGTCACGAAGCGCGTGTGCCACACCGCGTCGAGCAGCTCGTGCTTGTCGACGACGCGGTCGCGGTTGGCCACGAGATGGGCGAGGACGTCGAACACCTGCGGCTCGACCGCCACGGCCGCGCCGGCGCGGCGCAACTCGTAGCGGTCGGTGTCGAGCTCGCAGTCCTCGAACGTCCACACCGTCATCCGGCGCGGACGGTAGTGGCCGGCGTCAGGCGAAGAGCGGGTTGCGCCCGTCGACGAACCGCGGCTCGCCGTAGGCCGCCATCATCTCCTCGAACGCCTTCCGGTCGTCACCGGACAGCGTCTCGAACTTCTTCTCGCCCTCGCGGGCGTCGGCCTCGGACGTGAAGTAGATCGCCTGGCACCACCAGTCGCCGTCCCACGCCGTGACGCCGCCGAGGACGTCCGGGCGCAGCTCGCTCAGCATCGGCGTGATCGCCTTCTCGGCCGCCATCGCCTTCGCCTTGTCGACCGCCGTGCCGATCATGATCTGCACGAACCCGGCGTCGTCGGAGCCGCCACCGAGGAACAGCTCGACCTCGTTGCAGTCGTGGAACGTCGGCGGGCCGTCGGCGACCGCCATCAGCGCCTCGGAGAACTCGTGCTGCTCGGGCCGCGCCGAGTTCTGCGCCGCCTTCTCGGCGTTCTCGAACCTCGCCATCGTGACGACGCTGCCGTCGTCGGCGATGACCGTCGTGACGCCGAGGACGCCGATCGCGCCAGGACGGATCTTGTCGGCCCACATCTCGAGCGTCTCCCGGAACTTCGCCGGATCACTCGTGTGTCCCTCGATCACCTGGATGAACATGGACATCACCCCCTGGGGGACTGTACGCCTCGGGCCGCCGTGGGGAAATGGGCCGTATCGTTCCGGTGTGATCACCGCCGTCCACACGCTCATCTACTCCGACGACGCCCCCGCCACCCGGGCGTTCCTGCGCGACGTGCTGGGGTGGCCGTGCGTGGAGGACGTCTCGTCGGAGCCGGGGTGGCTCATCTTCCAGACCGGCCCGAGCGAGATGGGCGTGCACCCGTCGAGCGCGGTGTACGAGGGCCAGACGTACGAGTACGGCCGGCACCACCAGATCTCACTGATGTGCGACGACATCGAGGCGACGCGTGCCGCGCTGTCGGCTCGTGGTGCGACGTTCCTCGGCGACGTGCGGGAACAGGCGTGGGGCCTGGCGACGATGATGGAGCTCCCGGGCTGCGATCCGATCGGTCTCTACCAGCCGAAGCACCCGACGGCGTTCGACCTGTAGATCAGTCGCAGCACGAGTCGCGCCAGCCGCACGCCGCACATCGGTAGTGCGCGTGCTCGGCCCGCATGTCGCCGCCGCACTGCGGGCACTCGGCGAAGACCGCGTGACGTGACCCGCACTCGCGGTCGGTCGGGGTCGTCGTCGCGCGTTCGCCGGTTGTCATCAGCGCCGACCGTACCGACACGCGGGCCGGCGGCGGTGCACCGTCACGCGCGCTGGTAACTGCCGGGCTCCGGTGAACCGGTCGTGATGGCGAGCCGGTTCCACGCGTTGATCTCGATGACCGCGAACAGGAGCGCGCCGAGCTCCTCGGGTGTGAAGTACACGGCCGCGTCGGCCACGGTGTGATCGGCGACGTGCGCGTCCGCGATCAGCGTCACGTCCTCCGTGAACGCCAGCGCCGCCCGTTCACGGTCGGTGAAGAACGGCGTCTCCCGCCACGCCGACAGCGCGTAGAGGCGCTGCTCGGTCTCCCCCTCGGCGCGGGCGTCCTTGGAGTGCATGTCGATGCAGAACGCGCACCCGTTCAGCTGCGACGACCGCATCTTCACCAGCTCGAGCAGCGACGGCTCGAGCCCCGATGCGGCGACCGCCTCGTGCAGCGCACGCATCGCGTCGTATCCCTGCTTCCACGGGCGGAAGCTCCGCCGGCGCTCTTCGGTCATGTCGGTCGACCGTAGGGCCCGCCGCGGCCACAGACGAAAATGACGCCTGTTGGTGATGTTGTAAATGTGACTAAAGATGTTGTGTTGCGCCCTTGATTTGGTGAAATGGGCGGTAAACTACACGGATGTCATTCGCCGAGGTCGAGGACGCCTCGAATGGAAACGGCCCGACGGCAGCACCCTGCGAACCGGGCCACCACCCCTGCACGACGAGATCCTCACCCGACTCCAACAACTCAAACGCGCTGGCTGACCCCGTCGCGCAACCGCGCGAGCTGACCAGGCGTCGTGACCGCACCTCGTCCTCGTCGTCGGCGCGCTCGGCGGTGACGGCAGTCACGCGTCGTGGCCGCGTGCCTGCGGGACGTTGAGGTCGAAGTACACGCCGGCGATGCGGATGGCGAAGCACACAACGGCGCCGAGGACGGGGAACGCGAGGTTGTGCGTTCCCGCCTCCGAGGCGAGCACGACGACGGTCGCACCGAGCAGGGCGGGG
>DASSOZ010000082.1:0-39267 GCA_035700105.1 Acidimicrobiales bacterium | reverse complement strand
GTACGCAACCGCGCCGGAGCGGTCGATCGTTGGGTGGTTCGATGTCGACGGCATAGAGGTAGCCGCGCCGTCCACGCTATGGCGCCGGCATGGTCGTCAGACGTCCCTGTCGCGGAAGGAGTTCGACGACTACTTCTCGGGCTGCCCGCGGGGAGTCGCTATTCGGGTCGGAACCATTCACGAGTTGCCGCTGCCCGTCCCGCTGAGTGAAATTGGTACCGTCGCCCCGCCTCAGGGGTTTGCGTACCTCGATCAAGATGCGCTTCGTGTCCTCCGGACCTATCGCAGGGGCGCCGAGTCGGTGCTGGTGACGAACTAGCGCGTCGGCTTCACCGACGCCCGGTCGAGTCCGGTCGCGAGGTCGAACAGAATCGCGTCGGGGCACGGCGAAGGTGACCAGCGGCAGCAGATAGCGGCGTTGAACAGCACGAGCGGTGTCACGCCCCGCCCGTACCGTCATCGGCGAGAGTCGCCTGCCGACGTAGTGCCGGGAGGAATTGTGGCGGCGAAGGTCGACATCCAGCAGATCGAGGACCGGCTGTGGGACGCGGCCGATGAACTACGGGCCAACTCCGGCCTGAAGGCATCGGAGTATGCCGTCCCCGTCCTCGGCCTGATCTTCTTGAAGTACGCCGACTCCCGGTTCGCCGTCGTCGAGAAGGGACTCGCCGGGCAGGGCACGGGCCGCCGCAAGATCGGCAAGGCCGACTACCAGGGGCGAGGTGTCCTCTACCTGCCGCCGGAGGCGCGGTACGACCGCCTTCTGGAACTCCCCGAGGGTTCCGACATCGGCAAGGGCATCAACGACGCGAGGTCGTGCAACTCACGCACTCGAGAGTGCCGTGCGCGCGACCCGAATCTGTTCACCGCCCGCCGCCGTCGCCACCCGTTCCTGGCGGGTTCCTGGCGACGCGGCACGACCGGCCACGCGGGCCGGTCGACAAGTCGTTGTCTCGCTTGTGTGGGCCGTACAGGACTCGAACCTGTGACCCCTTGCGCGTCATGCAAGTGCGCTACCAACTGCGCCAACGGCCCGGAGACGGTCACGATAGCAGCCCGCCGCCGCAGCATCCTCCAACACACTCGCGGTCGTGGCCACGACTCGGGCGCGAAAACGCGAGTGTGTTGGAGGATGCGAACGGGCGACGCCCGCTAGTCAGGCGACGATGTCGACGGGGGTGCCGATCGAGACGTGCTCGGCCAGCACGGTGATGGCGGCGTTGGAGACGCGGATGCAGCCGTTCGAGACGTTCTGGCCGATGAGGTCGGGGCGGTTGGTGCCGTGGATGGCGAGCTGGCCGATGCCGCCGGCGAACCGCTCGAGGATGTCGGAGAACGCGGTGATCGACACCTGGTACGGGCCGTAGGCGCCGCGAGGGTTCGGCGGCTTGGCGACGACGTCGACGAAGAACGAGCCGGTCGGTGTCGGCGTGCGCGACGTGCCGAGCGCGACCGGTTCGTCGAGCAGCAGCGACGAGCCGTTCCAGTAGCGCAAGCGGTGTTGCGAGAGCGAGATCTCGACGCGGGCGCGGACGGCGGCGAGGTCGACGTCGGCGGACTGGATCCACCCGGTCGTCCCGTTCGGCCGCACCGGGACGTTGACCTTCAGCCACCCGTCCGTGCGCGACTCGTCGACGAGGAACGACAGGCCGTAGCCCTCCCAGGTCGGGTTGCGCAGCACGTGCGACGGCCGGACGGCGCCACCACCGCCGTTGCCGCCGGGCGCGTCGTACACCGCGACCTGGGGGATCTTCGCGACGGCGACGATGCGCTCGCGCACCTCGGGTGCAGCGGGAACCGATGTCGTCGGAGCGGCAGCCGTCGTGGTCGTCGTCGAGCGGGCGACCTGCGGTGCCGCCGACGGCGTCGCCGGGCTGCGAGAGCAGCCCGCCGCGACGCCGGCGACCAACGCGACGACGAGCACGACGCGCGTCATGTGGGTGCGAATCCCTGTCGCATGGTGTTCTCGGTGACGACTCGCGGGTCGAGGAACTGGAGGAGGTAGTCGGGCCCGCCGGCCTTCGACCCGACGCCCGACATGCCGTACCCGCCGAACGGCTGGCGCCCGACGACGGCGCCGGTGATCGACCGGTTGACGTACACGTTCCCGGCCCGCAGCTCGGCGGCGGCGAAGCGGATGTTGGCCGGCGAGCGTGACAGCACGCCAGCCGTCAGCGCGTACGGGGTCGCGTTCGCCAGCGACACCGCGTCGGCAAACGACGCGGCGCGGAACAGGCACAGCACGGGGCCGAAGATCTCCTCGGTCGCCACTCGCCCCGAAAGCGGCACGTCCTCGAACACGCACGGCCCGACGAAGTAACCGCCCGCAGGCACGTCGTCGGCGCGCGACACGACGACGCGCCCCTCCCCCGCCGTCACGTACGACCGCACCTTCGTCAGCGCGTCGGCGTCGATGACGGGACCGACCTGCGTCGACACCGAGCGCGGGTGCCCGACGACCAGCGACTGCACCGCGCCCGCGAGTCGCGACCGCAACTCGTCGTACACGGCGTCGACGGCGACGACACGCGACGCCGCGGAGCACTTCTGCCCGGCGAACCCGAACGCCGACTGCACGATCGCCGGCACCGCGGTGTCGAGGTCGGCGTCCGCGTCGACGACGATGGCGTTCTTCCCGCCCATCTCCGCGATCACGCGCTTCACCGACCGCTGCCCGTCGACGACACGCGCCGCGGTCGACACGATCGACAGCCCGACCTCACGCGAGCCGGTGAAGGCGACGAACGACACGTCGGGGTGCGACACCAGGGCGGCGCCGACCGACGAGCCGGGACCGGGGACGAAGCCCAGCACCCCCGGCGGCAGCCCGCCGGCCTCGAGCGCCGACACCAGACACGACGCGACCGCGGGCGTCTGCTCGGCCGGCTTGAGCACGACGCAGTTCCCCGCCACCAGCGCGGCCGTCACCATCCCGGTCGGGATCGCCAGCGGGAAGTTCCACGGCGCGATGACCGCGCCGACGCCCTTGGGTTGGTACGACAGGACGTTGGCCTCTCCCGGCGGTGACTGCACGGCGCCGCCCGCCGCCAGCCGGAGCATCTCGCGCCCGTAGTACTCGCAGAAGTCGATCGCCTCGCACACGTCGGCGTCGGCTTCCTTCCACGGTTTCCCCGCCTCGAAGACCTCGAGCGCGGCGATCGAGTCCCGCCGGGCGCGCAACCACTCGGCGGCGCGGAACAGGACCGCGGCGCGCTCGGACACCGGCGTGCGGCGCCACGTCTCGAACGCGCGCAGTCCCGCCGCGACCGCATCGGACGCCTCGGTCGCGCCGCACGACGCCGACACGGCGACGCATGTCGTCGACGGGCACGCGGGGTCGACCGACTCGATCGTCGCCGCCGTCGCCACCCGCGCGCCGTCGATGACCGCGGGCACGTCGACCGGGAACGACGATGGCGCGTCGTCGACGGCGGCCCCGAACGCGGCGCGCACCGACGCCCGCCGCCACTCCGCGACCGGCTCGGGCTCATACGGCGACACCGACGTCGACGGCGACGCCAACTCGGTCGGCGCCCGCCGCGCCGGCGACGGCGACGACGGCAGCGACTCGGCCGGCGCCGACGGCGCCGCGACGAGCGCGTCGACGTCGAGCCCCTCGGCGAACCGCTGACGCACGAACGACTCGTTCGAGGTGTTCTCGAGCAAGCGCCGCACCAGGTACGCCATCCCCGGCACGAGCTCCCCGACCGGCGCGTAGACGCGCAGCCGGAACCCGAGTCGCCGCACCGCGGCGTGCACCGGCTCGGCCATGCCGTACAGCATCTGCAACTCGTAACCGGTGTCGGGGATGCCGAGCGACCGCGCGTACGTCACCGCGTACGCCAGCGATCGCAGGTTGTGCGATCCGAACGCCGCCCGCACGACGCCGTGGTGGTCGTGGAGCAGCCGGGCGCACCGTTCGTAGTTCGCGTCGGTCTCGGCCTTGTGCTCGAACACCGGCACCGGCCAGCCCTCGGCGCGCGACGTGATCGTCTCGGCGTCCCAGTACGCGCCCTTCACCAGCCGCACCGACACCGGCGGCGAACCCGCATCCGACGGTCGGCCGGACGCCCACGCGACCAGGTCGCGCAGGTCGTCGTACGAGTCCTTCAGGTACGCCTGGACGACGACGCCGGCGTGCAGCCCGGCCAGCGACGGCTCGTCGAGCAGCGACCGGAACAACTCGAGCGTGAGGTCCTTCACGTCGTAGTGCTCCATGTCGAACCAGACGAACGCGCCTTCGCGAGCGGCGCGCGACAGCAGCGGCAGCAACCGAGCCCGCGCCTGCGCGAGTCCCTCGGCGCGCGTCAGCGGCGCGTACAGCGACGCCAGCGCGGTCGGCTTGATCGACACGTTGGCGCGTGGCAGCGGACCGATGTCGTCGCGCTCGAGATGATCGTCGGGCGCCCAGGTCGGCGCGGCCCGCAACAGCGCGTCCAGCAGGGACGAGACCCGCCCGGCGTACGCGTCGGCCTCGGACTCCGTGACCGTCTTCTCGCCGAGCAGGTCGACCGTTGCGGCCGACCCCAGCCGCCACAACCGGTGCAGTCCCTCCACCGCCGCCGACGGCGTCGAGCCGACGATGAACTGCTCGGCCATCCGCCGGATGTTCTTGCGGGCGACGGACGCCGACACGGCCGCGCCGACGCCGAACGGCGCGTGCTCGGCGACGCCGAGCCCGAGGTCGAGCGCCCGCGGCATCTCGCCGGACGCCGACGCGTCGGCGAAGTACTCCTCGAGGTGACGCAGTACGTCGGCGTCCGACGTCGTCGCCGGGAACACGTCGACGAAACGGAACAGCTGCGTCTTGAACGACGGGTGCGACATCGCCCAGTCGAGCATCCGCTCGCTCCACCACGACATCTGGAACACGCGCGTGCGCTCGTCGGCGCCGAGTTCGGCGATGCGCCGCGCGAGGCCGGCGACCTCTGTCTCCAGCGAAGGAGCCAGCGACGAGGTCATCGCCGGCGAACGCTACCGGCGGACCGGTACCTCCGAGCGGTCATCGTCGTTGGCGTCGTCGCTCGGCGCCGTGCGGCGGTGCCACGCCTCGAGCCGGTCGAGGACGTCCTCGATCTCCCTGACGTCGCCCCCGCCCTCACCCACCATCACCGACAGGCTTACGCCCGACACCGCCCCGGCGCATCGGCCATTCGGCCCATTCGAGGACTGGCCGGATGGCGACGGTGGTATGGCGGTGGCGTGGATCTGTTCTCCGATGCCCTCGCACTGGTGGACGAGGACGTCCCCGGCGACGAGGCGGCGGTACGGCTGGTCGCCGCCGCGGGCGGGAGCGTCGAGCGGCTGCTCGAGGCCGAGCGCCGGGCGCGGGCGCTCGAGCGGGCACTGCCGGGTGACGGACGGGCCCGCCGGCTGCACTTCGTGATCCGCGACGCCGCCCGCGTCGCCGTGCGAACACCGTCGGACGTGCCGCCGTCGTCGTCGCTCAGCGACCGCCTCGCCGAGGTGACCGGCTCGGCCGACACCCCGCACACGATCGACATCGACCAGCTCGCGGCCGACCTCGAGCGGCTGCGTGCGCCCGGGATCGCCCCGCTGAGCTGACCGGGGTCGCGTCAGCCGAAGAGCGACGGCTGGTGCTCCCAGACGATCCGCTCGACGGCGTCACCCGTGAGGCGCGACGCCTCGGTCGCGGCCGTCCGCCAGACGCGGTAGCGGGCCTTGCACGTGGGGCAGACGCGGACGTCGCTCGACACCGTCGGGTCGAGCTTCACGTAGCCGCCGCAGCAGGGATAGCGGCGGCGCAACGGGCGGCCGGTCGCAGAGCTGATGGAGGGCGACTGTAGAAGACGTCACCCCCTCAGCCGACGGACCGCAGCCCCGACCGCCGGCGCCGCGCCTTGCGTGAGCGGGCGTGCACGAGCGTGCACGCCTCGACGACCGCCTCGGCGAACCGCTCGGGGTCGTTGCCGGCGATCAGGTGCGTGCCCTCGACGACGTGGATGACCGCCGACGGGATCTCCTGCGCGAGCCGCACCTGCCGCCGGGCGGGCACGAGCCGGTCGTGGTCGGTGACGACGACCGACACCGGGACGTCGATGTCGCCGATCCACTCGCGCGAGCTGTAGCGCCCGAGCGTCTCGGCGGCCTCGAGCACCATGCGGATGTCGTGCGCCCGCAGCTCCGAAAGCGCCCATGCATCGTCGGGCACGTCGAGCGGCAACGACTCGGCGACCTCCTCCATCGCCTTCCTCGGCAGGACGCGCAAGCCGGCGACCAGCAACCCGAGACCGGCGAACTGCATCCGCTCGCGCCACCGTCCGCGGAAGTTCCGGCTGGTGGCGCACAGCACGAGCCCGTCGACCCGCGCGCGGTGCCGGTGCCACACGAGCTGGGCGATCGGCCCGCCCATCGAGTAGCCGACAGCGATGAACGACGCGATCCCGAGCTGGTCGGCCAGCGCGACCACGTCGTCGGCGCAGTCGGCCAGCCGGAAGCGGTGCGGCGTCCGCAACCCGTGGGCGTGGCCGCGATGGTCGACGGCGATCACACGGAAGTGCTCCGACAGCGGACCGAAGACCGAGAACCAGTTGAGCGCGGCCGACGCGCCGAGCCCGTGCAGCAGGATCACGGTCGGCGCGTCCGGCGACGGCCCGGCGACGTCGCGAACGAACGTCGTGCCACGGCCCGGCAGGTCGACGTAGCGGCCGGCCGGCACGTCCCACCCCTTGCGGGTGGCACCCGGGAGGTGCAGCCCCATCATGGGCGCCGCTCTACCCGCTCGCGCCTGTCAGCATCACCACCGTGCTCCAGATCGACGACGACGCCGACGCCCGCATCCGCACGATCACCCTCGATCGCCCCGACAAGCTCAACGCGTTCAACGAGGCGCTGTACGACGCGACAGCGGAGGCGCTGATCGACTCGGCGAAGGACCCGGGCGTCGCCGTCGTCGTGATCACCGGCAACGGGCGCGCGTTCTCGGCCGGCGTCGACATCCTGGAGATGGCGGCGCGCACGACCGACCCCGGCAACTTCGTCACCGGGGTGCACGGCTTCCCCGGGATGATCGACGAGCTCGTCGCGTTCCCGAAACCGGTCGTCTGCGCGGTCAACGGGCTCGCCGTCGGCGTCGGGGCCACGATGCTGGCGCTCGCCGACCTGGTCCTGATGTCGAGCGCCGCGCGCGTCCGATGCCCGTTCACCGCGCTCGGCGTCGCGCCGGAAGCCGCGAGCAGCTACACGTTCCCGTTGCTGATGGGGCGGCAGGCGGCGACCTGGGCGCTGCTCAGCTCCGAGTGGCTCACCGCCGACGAGTGCCTGCTGGCGGGGCTGGCGTGGCGCGTCACCGCGCCCGACGACCTGCTCGCCGAGACGGCTGCGGTCGCCCGAACCCTCGCGTCCAAGCCGATCGCGTCGCTGATCGAATCGAAGCGCACGATCGTGGCGTCACACCGGGACGCGATCGCTGCGGCGCGCGAGCGCGAGAACGGCGCGTTCCAACGGCTGATGGGCACGCCCGCCAACCTCGAGGCGCTCGCCGCGTTCGCCGATCGCCGCGAACCGGAGTTCGCGGCGATCGACCGCGCCCACCCATTCACGGGATAGTGGTCACCGCGCGGCGATCGCGTCCCCGACGGTGTGCACGTCGGCGACGTCGTACGGCGGCGGGAACGCGACGATGACGACGTCCACGCCGGCGTCGAAGAACGACGTCGCCGTAGCCAGCAGGCGGTCGGTGTCGCCCTCGTAGCGCACGTTGACGGACGACTCGATC
The DNA here is from genome assembly GCA_035700105.1 of Acidimicrobiales bacterium. GTDB lineage: Bacteria > Actinomycetota > Acidimicrobiia > Acidimicrobiales > DASSOZ01 > DASSOZ01. Next base: position 31,529 of record DASSOZ010000082.1, on the reverse strand, counting down.
GCCGCCGGGTCCCGACCGACGTCGGCGCAGTGACCGTCGAGCACCTCGCGCAGCTCACGCCAGTCCGCCGGCGACTGCGTGAGGCAGTTCCAGTGCTGCGCCCATCGCGCCACCGTCCGCAGTGTCCGGCGACGGCCGCGTCCGCCGATGGCGATCGGTGGGTGCGGGCGTTGCACCGGCTTCGGCTCGCAGCGCGCGTTCGACAGCCGCACGTGCGTGCCGGACATCGTCGTCGCCTCGTCCGACAGCAGGCGCACGATCGCCTCGACGCCCTCGTCGAACAGGTCCATGCGCTCCTTCAGCGGCGGCAGCCGGATGCCGTAGGCATCGCACTCCTGCTGGTTCCACCCGGCGCCGAGCCCGACGTCGAGGCGGCCACCCGAGACGACGTCGACCGTCGCCGCCATGTTCGCCAGCACGGCCGGGTGCCGGTACACCATGCCGGTCACCTGGCAGCCCACGCGGATGCGGCGGGTCTGCGCGGCGAGCGCGGCGACCATCGTCCAGCCCTCGAAGCACGGGCCGTCGGTGTCGCTGAAGATCGGATAGAAGTGGTCGAAGTTCCAGGCCGACTCGAACACGTCGATCTCGTCGGCCGCCCGCCACATCGCTGCCATCTCGTCCCAGCCCGTGTGCTGGGGAACCGTCTTGATGCCGAAGCGCATCCGGCAAGCGTGGCAGAGTCCGGGCCGTGATCCTGCTGCTCGCGCCGATGCGCATCGAGTTGAACGCCGTCGTGCGGGCCTTCCGGTTGGAGCGCGACGGCGACGTCCACGCCGGGCGGCTCCCGGACGGCACCGCGGTCACCGCGGCGATGATCGGCGTCGGGCCGGCGGTGTCGGGCGCGTCGACCGAGCGGCTGCTCGCCGCGCACGGCGACGTCGAGCGTGCCGTCGTCGTCGGCGTCGCCGGCGGCATCGACGAGCGCTTCGGCATCGGCGACGTGATCGTGCCCGAGGTCGTGGTGGACGCCTCCAGCGGACGGTCCTTCACCGTGCCCGCGGCCGCCACGGGCGCGCTGCGGGCGAGCGGGCGGATGATCACGAGCGGCGAGATGCTCACCGGCGCCGACAACCTCGCCCGCCTGCGCGGCGAGGGCTACGCGGCGATCGACATGGAGACGAGCGCGGTCGCCGCCGCGTGCGAGGCGAGGGGCGTGCCGTGGTGCGCGATCCGTTCGGTGAGCGACACGCTCGCCGACGAGCTCGCCGACGACGACACGCTCTCGCTCCTCCGCCCCGACGGGACGACCGACCCGCGCGCCGTCGTCCGCCTGCTGCGCCGCCGGCCGCTGGCCGTCCGAACGCTCGCCAAGCTGGGGCGGGACACGAAGCGAGCGACCTCCGCGGCCGCCGCTGCCGCGATGCTGGCCTGCCGCCCCGCCTGACGAGGCCCCGTGGCGTCAGCCGTCGAGACCCGACATCTTGCGGAAGTCGGCGGTCGTGTTGACGTGCGGGAACGGCTCGTCGGGCACGGCGACGCCGAGCGCGCGGCACAGCGGTTCCCACCCGTCGCCCGCCTGCCAGTCGACGAGCCGCTCGGCGGGGATGGTCGCCCGGACCTCGGCGTTGTGCGCCTCGTACGACGCCTTCGCCTTCTCCTCGTCGCCGGGAACGCCCGGGTACCGCCCGGCGACGGCGGCGTCGACCATCGCCCGCCAGCCCTCGAGGCCGGGCGGGTCGACGGGGTCGTTGCGCATGTGGGCGAAGATCGTGTCGTCGGCGCTGCGCCACCACGCGTCGGCACTCGTTCGGGTCGACAGCACGACCACGGCGTCGGGGTACTCGTCGGCGAGCTCGCGCCAGAACGACGCGACCGGCCAGTCCACCGCGGCCGCGTAGCCGGTGAACAGCGCGTCCCAGTCGACGCGCTCCCCGTCGGCGGCCGCGTGCCACATCGGGATGTGCTCGGGATGACCGAACACCTCGATCATGTGGTAGCAGGGCTCGCCGAGCAGACGCTCGAGAGCGAGCTTCAGCGAGTTGGTCCCGGTGCGCCCGAGGCCGGCGCCGACGACGCGGAGAGTCATGCCCGTCAGTCTGGCTGTTCGCCGCTCGGGTTGGCGGGTCGTGTTCGGGACAGGAAGGCGCCGGCGTCGGCGAGGAGCAGCTGACCTGTGACGCACCGGGCGAGGTCGCTGGCGAGGAACACGGCGAGGCGGCCCAGCTCGTCGGGGTCGACCATCCGCCGCAGTGGCGTCGACTGCACGATCGCCTCGACGTGGTCGTCGGTGAACGCGGCCCGCACGGACTCCGTCAGTGTGGTGCCGGGCGCGATCGCGTTGACCCGCACGCCGGACGGACCGAGCTCGACGGCGAGCGTCGTCGTGAGGTGGTTGATCGCTGCCTTGGCGGCTGCATACGCGGCGTTGTAGGGCGACGGGCGCGTCGTCTCACCGGAGGACACGAACAGGATGACACCGCCGCGCTGCCGGTCGACGAGGTGGCGCGCCTCGGCTCGGGCACACGCCGCCGCGCTCACGAGGTTCTGGTCGACGACGTCGCGCCAGTACGCGGTGTCCATGTCGACGAAGGCCGACACGCCGCGGCCGGGCGGGAGCATTCCGGCGTTGTTCACGGCGACGTCGAGCCCGCCGAGCTCGTCGACGGCGCGGGCGACCATCGTGTCGACCGCGCGCTCGTCGCGGCAGTCGGCCGGCACCGCGATCGCGCGGGCGCCCTCGGTCACCCGTAGGTCGGCGACGACGTCGTCCGCTCGCCTCGCGTCGATGTCGTTGACCGCGACCGCGGCGCCGGCGCGCGCGAACCAGCGGGCGATCTCGCGCCCGATACCGGCGCCGGCGCCCGTCACGAGGACGACGCGGCCGGCGTGATCGATCGTGACTGGCACCGGCGGAGCAGACTACGCAGCGGTGTCCCTCGACGAGCTGCTCGACATCGCCGACGACTCGCCCGACGCGGTGCTCGAGCTGTACGCCGAACGCGGATGGGGTGACGGGCTGCCGCTCGTCGCGCCGACACCGGCGCGCGTCGACGCGATGCTCGCCGCGCTCGGTGAGGTCGACCCCGACGAGGTGATCGCGACGCTGCCACCACGCGGCGGCGAGGCGACGCGGCGGGTCGTCGCCGTCAACGCGGTCCTCGCCGGCTGCCCGCGCGAGTGCCTGCCGGTGCTCGTGTCCGTCGTCCGGGCGCTGGGCCGTCCCGAGGTCAACCTGCGGGGCGTGAACGCGACGACGCACCCGGTCGCGCCGCTCGTGATCGTGTCGGGCGACGTCGTCGAGCGGGCCGGCTACAACGCCGGGCTCGGTGCGTTCGGGCCGGGCAACCGGGCGAACGCGACGACCGGCCGCGCGGTTCGCCTGCTGTTGCTCCACGTCGCCGGCGCCACGCCGGGCCCGGCCGACGCGTCGACGCAGGGCGGCCCGGCGAAGTACGCGTACTGCGTCGCCGAGAACGCGACGGCGACGCCGTGGGACAGCTACCCCGCGAGCGTCGGCGTGGGCGCGGCGTCGGCCGTCACCGTCCACTGCGGTGAGGCACCGCACAACGTGCACGACATGGAGTCCGAGTCGCCGGCGCCGATCCTCGACAAGGTGGCGTCGGCCATGACCTCGCTCGGGCAGAACAATGCGGTGATCGCGCAGGGCGAGTACTTCGTCGCGCTGTGCCCCGAGCACGCGGCGACGATCGCCGGCGCCGGGTGGTCGCGGCGCGACATCGCGTCGTACCTGTTCCAGCGGGCGCGGCTGCCGGCGTCGGTGCTGCGATCGGCGTTCGCCCGGCGGGCGTGGGCGCCCTGGATGGAGGCGGCGGCCGACGACGACCTCCTCCCGATGACCGGGTCGGCCGACCACATCCGCATCGTGGTCATCGGCGGCGCGGGCAAGCACAGCAGCGTCATCCCGTCGTGGGGCATGACGGCGAGCGTCACGGTCCCGGTCGAGCCGTGAGACGACGAACGGAGCGACATCGATGAAGATCTATGCACCCACGGGCGCGGTCGGCGGGTGGTCGACGTCGCCGGCGCCGTCGATCCCGGTCCTGGCCGGCCGGCGCATCGGCGTGCTCGACAACGGCAAGCCGAACGCCCGCCTGCTGCTCGAGCGGGCGGCGTCGCAGTTGGCGGCGCGCACCGGCGCGTCGGTCGCGCTCGTCGTCGGCAAGAGCGTGGCGATCAGCGACGACGCCTGTGTCAACGCGGCGACACCCGCGGGTGAGGCGACGATCGAGCGACTCGTGAAGGAGGTCGACCTGGTGCTCACCGGGTCGGCCGATTGAGGGAGTTGCACGTCGTGGAGTGTCCACGACTCGGTACAACTCGAGGCCCGCGGCGTCCCGACCGTCGTCGTGACGACGGCCGCGTTCGAGTCGCTCACGCGTGAGGCCGCGCGGTCGCTGGGGTTCCCGGGTGCGCGCGTCGCGGTGATCGACCACCCCCTCGGCGGGATCGACGACGACGCCGTCCGGGCGCGCGCCGACGCGATCGTCGAGCGGCTGGTGGCGCTGCTGACGACTTAGTCGGCGTGCCAGTGGCTGCGCAGGTCCTGCAGCCACGGCGGGTAGTCGAGCTCGACGTCGGGCAGGGGCTCGGCGCCGCGCTCGTCGAGGACGCGCCGGAAGGCGTCGGGGTCGTCCCCCCACGAGCGGGGGTCGCCCATCATCACCTCGAACAGCGTGGCGCCCTCGTCGCCGGCGCGGAACGGCCCGAACGCCGCGCCCTGCGGCAGCTCGATGTGGGTGCCGGCGGCGCACAGCCGGTCGCCGCACCAGATCGAGCCGTCGATGACGAACACGACGTGCGGGCTGAAGTGGCCGTGGCGGCGCACGATCATCCCCGGGTCGTACCGGGCGTACAGCGACAGGTACTGCGGGTCGGGCGAGAACGCGAGCCACTTCTCCCACACGCTCGACTCGGTGCCGTCGGCGTTGCGCTGCCGCTTCACCTGCTGCCACGTCACGTCCGGGTCGTCGAGGTGACGGAAGATCGGCTGCGGGTTGTCGCTCACAACTGCGAGTCTGATCCACCGTGAAGTACCCGGCCGGGCTCCCCATCACGGACCGGCGCGACGAGCTCCTCGAGACCATCGCCGCGCACCAGGTCGTGATCGTCGCCGGCGAGACCGGTTCGGGGAAGAGCACGCAGCTGCCGAAGATGTGCCTCGAGCTGGGTCGCGGCGCCGACGGACGCGTGATCGGCCACACCCAGCCCCGCCGCATCGCCGCCCGCAGCGTCGCCGAGCGCGTCGCCGAGGAGCTCGAGACCGACGTCGGCGGCGTCGTCGGGTACGCGGTCCGCTTCACCGACCGGGTCGGGCCGCAGACGCGCCTGAAGCTCATGACCGACGGCATCCTCCTCGCCGAGCTCCAGCGCGACAAGGAGCTGCGTCGCTACGACACGCTGATCGTGGACGAGGCCCACGAGCGCAGCCTCAACATCGACTTCATCCTCGGCTACCTCACCCAGCTCCTCCCCCGCCGGCCCGACCTCAAGCTGATCGTCACCTCGGCGACGATCGACACCGAGCGCTTCGCGCAGCACTTCGGGGGCGCGCCCGTCGTCGAGGTGTCGGGTCGCAGCTACCCCGTCGAGGTCCGGTACCGGCCACTCGGCGAGGACGACGACCAGGTGTCGGCGATCGGCGACGCCGTCGACGAGCTGCGCCGTGAAGGACCGGGCGACGTCCTCGTCTTCCTCTCCGGCGAGCGGGAGATCCGCGACACCGCCGACGCGCTCGTTGCCTCGCTCGCGCCGGACGACGACATCCTCCCGCTGTACGCGCGACTCACCGCTGCCGAGCAGCACCGCGTGTTCCAGCCGCACCGCGGCCGGCGCATCGTGCTCGCGACGAACGTCGCCGAGACAAGCCTCACCGTCCCCGGCATCCGCTACGTCGTCGACGCCGGCTTCGCCCGCATCTCCCGCTACAACCGGCGCACGAAGGTGCAGCGCCTGCCGATCGAGCGGATCTCGCAGGCGTCGGCCGACCAGCGCGCCGGGCGGTGCGGCCGCGTCGCGCCGGGCATCGCCGTGCGCCTCTACGACGAAGACGACTTCGCGTCGCGGCCCGAGTTCACCGAGCCGGAGATCCTGCGCACGAACCTGGCGTCGGTCATCCTGCAGATGGCGGCGATCGGTCTCGGCGACGTCGCCGCGTTCCCGTTCGTCGACCCGCCCGACAGCCGCAGCATCAAGGACGGCGTCGCCCTGCTCCAAGAGCTCGGCGCGCTCGACCCGCACGACCCGCAGCGCCTCACGAACCTCGGCCGCCGCCTCGCCCGCCTCCCCGTCGACCCGCGGCTCGGGCGCATGGTCCTCGCCGCCGAGGAGCACGGGTGCGTGCACGAGGTGCTCGTCATCGCCGCGGCTTTGTCGATCCAGGACCCGCGCGAGCGCCCGACCGACCGCCGTGCCGAGGCGGACGAGGCGCACGCGCGCTTCGCCGATCCCCGCTCGGACTTCCTCGCGCTCGTCCGGCTGTGGCACCACCTCAGGGACGAGCAGTCGCGCCTGTCGTCGAGCCGGTTCCGCAAGCTGTGCCGCGCCGAGTTCCTCAACTACCTGCGCGTCCGCGAGTGGCAGGACCTGCACGGCCAGCTGCGCCAGGTCGTGCGTCAGCTCGGCATCGACGTGAACCGCGACGCGGCCGACGCCGACGCGATCCACCGCGCGCTCCTCCCCGGCCTGCTGTCACACCTCGGGATGCGGCGGGGCGACAGCCGCGACTACCAGGGCGCCCGCAACGCGGTGTTCGCCATCGCGCCGGGGTCGTCACTGTTCGGCCGCGGGCCGCGATGGGTCATGGCCGGCGAGCTCGTGGAGACCAACCGCATGTGGGCACGGGTCGTCGCCCAGATCCAGCCGGAGTGGGCGGAGAAGGCGGGCGCCCACCTGGTCGTGCGGTCGTACAGCGAGCCGCACTGGGATGCCGGGCGTGGCGCGGCCGTCGCGTTCGAGCGGGTCACGCTGTTCGGCCTGCCGATCGTCGAGCGCCGGCGCGTCGACTACGCCCGCATCGACCGCGACGACGCCCGCCAGCTGTTCCTCCGCCACGCGCTCGTCGAGCGCGACTGGTCGGCGGCCGCGCACCACCGCTTCCTCGACGAGAACGCCTCGCGCGTCGACGACGTCCGGGCGCTGGAGGACCGCGTCCGGCGGCGCGACCTGCTCGTCGACGAGGACGTGCTCGTCGAGTGGTACGACCAGCGCATCCCCCGCCGGATCGCCTCCGGGCGCGAGTTCGATCGCTGGTGGCGCGACGCCCGCGCGGACGATCCCGATCTCCTGACCTTCCCGCGCGAGCTGCTCGCCGGCGACGTCGACGTCCGCGACTACCCCGATGTGTGGCGACAGGGCGACCTCGAGCTGCCGCTCGTGTACGAGTTCGACCCGCTGTCGCCGACCGACGGCGTCACGGTCGTCGTCCCGCTGCCGCTGCTCAACCTCGTCGACGTCGACGGCTTCGACTGGCACGTCGCCGGCCTGCGCGACGAGCTCGTCGCCGCGCTCGTCCGGTCGCTGCCGAAGGGTGTCCGCCGCCACTTCACGCCGGTACGCGAGGTCGCCGCCGCTGTCACCGAGCGCATCGGGCCCGAGGACGGTCGCCTCCTCGACGTGCTCGCCCGCGAGCTCGCCCGCCGCGCCGGCGAGCCGGTGTCACCCGCCGACTTCGACGTCGACTCGCTGCCGCCGTATCTCCGCGTGACGTTCGACGTCGTCGACGAGGACGGCGTGGTCGTCGCGTCCGGCAAGGATCTCGACGCCCTGCGCCGGCGACTGCACGGCCGTCTGCGCGACGCGCTCGCCGACGCGGCGCCGTCGGTCGAGCGCACCGGGCTGACCTCGTGGTCGATCGGCACGCTGCCGCGCTGCGTCGAGTCCCGCTGGGGCGGGCACGCCGTCGCCGCGTATCCCGCTCTCGTCGACGAGGGCGAGACCGTCGGCGTGCGGTTGCTGACCGAGGAGGTGGACCAGGCGCGCACGATGCGGGCCGGGACCCGTCGGCTGCTGCAGCTCGTGCTGCCGTCGCCGACGAAGGCGGTGTCGCGACTGTTGTCCCGCGACGCGACGCTCGGTGTCGCTCGGGCGAGGAGCCGGGGCATGACGGTCGGCGGCGTCTTCGGTGACTGCGTCGACGCCGCCATCGACGCGCTCGTCGCCCGCAACGGCGGCCCGGCGTGGGACGAGGCGGCGTTCGACACCCTGCGCCGGCGCGTCGCCGACGACCTCGTCGACACGGTGGTCGACGCCGTGACCGCGGTGGCCGGCATCCTCGTCGCCGCCGACGGTGTCGACACCCGCCTCGACCGCCTCACGTCGTCGTCGGTCGCGACCGAGATCGGCGCCGTCCACGACGTGCGCGCCCAGCTCGACGCGCTCGTCCGCCCGGGGTTCGTCGTCGATGCCGGCGTCACCCGGCTCCATGACGTGCGCCGCTACGTGGACGCGATGGCCCGGCGCCTCGACCGGCTCACCGACCCGCGCGCTGCGGCCGTCGATCAGCAGCGCCTGTCGATCGTGCAGCAACTCGAGCGCGAGTACCGCGAGCTCGTCGAGGACTGGCCGTCGACGCGCGACCGGGAGGAGCTCGCCGAGCTGCCGTGGATGCTGCAGGAGCTGCGCGTCAGCTTCTTCGCGCAGGCGCTCGGAACGGCGTATCCCGTCAGCGAGCAGCGGATCGTGCGGGAGATGGATCGGCTGGCTGCGGGGGGCGGCTGACGACCGTCACGAGGTCGCCGGTGGTCACGTCGCCCGACGTGACCACGCGCGCGTTGAGGCCGCGCAGCCGGAGGCGACGTCCGTCCGGCGAGTTGACGAACCGACCGGCGTCGACGCCGAAGCGGTCGCGGAACTTGGCGCACCCGGTGTGCGGCTCCTCGGAGACCTCGACGACGGCGGTCGCGCCGAGACGCAGCCGCGTGCCCGGCGGCAGGTTGTCCTCGGAGATGTCGAGGTCGACGTAGAGCTGGTCGCCGGCCAGCGGCCAGCGGGCGCGGTCGTCACCGGCCACGAGCGCAACGGCGCGAGCGTTCACCATCGTGAGCTGCCGGTTGCGCTCGGCCGACCCGTCAGGGGTGTGCCGGCTGCCACGTGCGCGCCATGTGTCGCCGGCGAGCCCGTCGGCGTCGGTGAGCGTCCCGGTCGCGACGACCTCCCGCGCGCCGATCGCGGGACGCCGGACGATCAACTCGACCGTGCCGGAGTCGGCGGGCGCGGCCCGGACGGCGGCGAGCCCAGTCTCGAGCTCGGCGGTGCTGCGCTCGTGCACGCCGACAGCGTGACGCATCGGTGTCCCGGGAGCGAGCGAGTTCCCGTACCGTGGGGACGAGTCATGAGCGCCGAGGGGATGGAGGTCGCCGAGGTCACCGCCGCCGTCGAGCGGGCCCGCCGCGCCGCGCTCGACGCCGTCGAGCGAGGCAGGCGCGACTTCACCAACCCGACGGGCGAGGTGTGGCGGCTCTGCGTCGCCGCCGGGATGGAGGCCGTGTCGCGCATCTCCGACAGCCGGCGCGAGGTGATGCAGCAGCGCGTCGCGCTCGTGCTCGACACGCTGGCGCCGGTGCTGGAGGCCGCGGTCGGCGCGCTGGTTCGCCGCGCCGACGATGCGACCCATCGCGCCGGGCGTCTGTTCGCGGAGAACCTCGTGCTGCAGCGGCGGGTGCAGACGCTGCAGGCGGCGCTCGACGAGGTGGCGGAGGAGTCGACGGTCGAGGGATGCCACGACGCCGCGGCCCGGGGCGTGCGAGCGGCGTATGAGTGACGTCGCCGACGTGCGCCTGGCGTCGGCCGCCGACGCCGCCGACGTCGGGCGCGTGCTCGCCGGCGGGTTCTCGGACGATCCGGTGTTCACCTGGTTGTTCCCCGAGCGCGATCGCGCACCGAAGCTCGACGTGTTCTTCGCGTTCCTCGCGGTCGAGACGCTCGTGCCGCTCGGCGCGACGTACCTCGCCGGCGGTGACGCCTGCGCGGCGTGGACACCACCGGATCCGGCGCCGTGGTCCGACGAGATGGGTGCCCGGTTCGCGGCGACCGTCGTGCCGGTGTGCTCGCCCGACGACCTCGCCCGCTTGCAGGTGCTCGACGAGACGATGTCGGCGGCGCACCCGCACGAGTCACACTGGTACCTCGGCCTCATCGGGACGGTGCCGCCGGCGCGCAGCCGCGGCCTCGGCTCACGGCTGCTGTCGCACACCTTGGCGCGCGTCGACGACGCCACGCTGCCGGCGTACCTGGAGGCGACGAGCGAGCGGAACGCCGCGCTCTACGCCCGGTTCGGCTTCGTCCGCACGGGCGAGATCGAGGTCCCCGACGGCCCGACCCTCATCGCCATGTGGCGCGAGCCGGGAGCGCGAACCACGCCGTCAACGGCAGCCGGCTGAACACGAGCGCACCGGCGCGACGACCTTCGAGGGTCGTGCCGTCGCGGTCGTCGACGGCGATCGGCGCGCCGGGCGGTCGGTCGGACTCGACGCGGAAGCGGGCGAGCCAGTCGAGCGACGTCACGGCGCGCGTCAACCGGCGGTGCGCGGGCGACGTCGGGTCGATGTGCAGGATGCGGTCGCGCGTGGACGGTACCGACCAGATGACGAGCGCGGCGACGGCCAGGTACGAGAACACCTGCACCGACGCGCTGATCTCGATGGCGACGTGGAACACGACCGCCACCCACACCGCGGCGTAGCGCGTGCGGCGGGACCACACGCCGAGCGCGATGAACAGCTCGGTGGCGATGATGACCTTCGCGGCGGCGGTGTGGAAGTCACGATCGGTGAGGACGTCGATCGCCCAACGCGGCAGCGGCGTGTCCGTGACGAGCCGGTGCTGCACGCGCACGACGCGCTCCCACGTGACCGCGCCGCTCCACCAGTCGTGGTCGAGCAGCTTCGACGTGCCCGAGGTGGCGTAGACCGTGGCCGCCTCGATGCGCAGCAGCCACAGCGGCCACGCCGGCGCGACGCCGTCGGGGTCGTCGCTGCGGGCGAGCGCCAGCGCGCCGAGCACGACGACGAGGTACGCGCGGTTGTGGTGGTAGTTCGTCGTGGACAGGAACAGGTTGTACGTGACGACGACGAACGCAGTGATCGTCGCGGCGCGCGCGGCGATGCCGACCGTCATCGCGATCGCCGCGATCGCGCCGAGGACGAGGAGCGCGATGTAGAGGTCGCGCGGCAGCTCCGGATACCAGGACGCGTACGGCTGGTGGAACACGTCGCGGTAGATGCGGCCGCGGCGGGCGTCGTCGAGGAACGGCCACAGGTGCAGCAGCACGATCGGCCCGACGAGCGTGCGCAACAGGGCCAGCGACCGCACCGGCACCTCGCGGCCGAGGAGGTCGTCGAGCCTGCTCACCGCGTCGGCCGCTCGTGGCTGCGGTAGACGGCGCGCGCGGGCGGATCGACGTTGTGCCAGTACGTGACGTCGGCCTCGAGGTACGCGGTCTCGTGGTCGTCGGGCGTGTGCGCCGCCACCCAGTCGAGCGCGGCGCGCAGGAACGCCAGCTGGTTGTCGAGACCGGCGTCGGCGTGGTGGCGGACGCCGGGGTTGCCGAGCCCCCGCACGCCGGCGAGGTCGTTCCACCGGTACCCGCCGGGCCACGGGTCGTCGACGGGGACGCGGCGGCCGTCGGTCGTCACCCGGACGATGTCGGCCCGCCACGTGCTCGCCTCCGGGAACATCCGGTAGGCGAACTCCTTGTGGTCGGCGTGCGCGCCCCGCACGAGGAGCAGCGCCTGGAGCGCGAGCACGCCCGCCACGACGGCGCGGCGGGCGTACACGCGGCTCACAACCGCTGAGTTTGGGTGATTGCCGAGCCGGAGCAACGGCAATCGCCCGAAGTCGGAGCCGGGGTCAGGCGGCTTGCGCCTGCGGGGTCGCAGCCAGCATGGCGAGCAGGCCGTCGAGGTCGGGCTGGCCCATCAGCGGCGCCGGCGCCATGCCGGGGATGCGGCGGGTGAGCTCGTAGGCGCGGTCGATCTGGGTGCCGCGCAGCGCGACGCCGTGGCAGCTCGCGACGACGCTCGCACCGAGGCGCTGGAGGCCGTCGAGGTGCGCGCCGTAGACGGCCGGGTCGAGCCACTGGTGCCACGGGCTGAGCATCCGCTGCGTGTGCACGAAGCTCTCCTCGAAGACGTCGGCGTCGAACTCGGCGACGTCGTCGGCGGCGTGCGGCACGAGCGCGCCGTACGCGTCGGCGCCCCACAGCACACCGGTCTTCGAGTCGAACAGGCCACGCGTCGTGGGGCTGTCGAAGACGGGCGGGACGTATGCCGTCAGCGTGCGGTCGCCGGCGTCGATCGACTCGCCGGGGTTGACGATGCGGACACGGTCGAGCGGCAGCATGGCGTCGGCGGCCATGCGCTCGACGGCGAACCACGTCGTCACGACCGTGGCGTTCGGCGCCCGGTCGAGCACCTCGAACACCGCGCCGGTGTGATCGGTGTCGTCATGCGAGAGGTACACCCAGCGCACGTCGCCCGGGTCGACGATCTCGAATGCCCTCTCCAGCCAGCCCTCGCGTGTGACCGCGGCGCCGGTGTCCACGATGACGGGCTGCTCGCCGCGGATGACCATCGTGTTGAGGGGCGCGACCAGCGGGGCCATGCCCTCGCCGATGAGCTGGCGGATGAGGAACGTGTCGGGGGCGATCTCCTGCGTGGGCAGGAAGCGGATCGGGACGTCCATGATGAAGAACTCCTCGTGCTCGGTGTCAGCACGAGGAGTTCCTCACGACGCGGTTGGAGCGGGTTTGGCGGACGCTTGGCCGCCGCTCACGTGACCTTGACGACACCCTCCATGTCCGGGTGCAGCAGGCAGACGTAGGGATACGTGCCCGGCTTGGTGATGGTGAGCTTGAAGAAGACGTCGCCGTCGGCGCCGATCGAGCCGGAGTTGAACGAGCCCGTACCGTCCCACGAGCCTCCGTCGACGTTCGTCGGCGGAGGCGGCGCATCCGACGACGGGGGCCCGTCACCTCCGCCACCGGCGGGCGGCGGCGGGGGCGTGTACCCCACCGGGGTGAACGTCTTGGCGTTGAAGTGCCACGTGCCGTCGGAGTCCTGCGCGATGTCCGTGCGGGCATCCTCGGACATGTTGAAGCTCACGGTGTGGAACGACAGGTTCCACGTGATCGGGGTGCCCGCCTTGACGGTGATCTCCTTCGGCGAGAACTCGGTCGCCTCCATCGGGGCGTCCTCGGTGCCGGCACCGGCCTTGACCTCACCGGGCTTGGCACCGCTGCGCGCCTTTTCGAGCTCGGGCTTCACCTTGGCCACGATCGCGTCGAGCTGAGAATCGCCGGCCTTCTTCACGTCGGCGGCGCTGTCGGCCTTCGCGCTGTCCGCCACGACGGTGATCTCGCCCCGCATCTCGGGACCGTGGAACAGGCAGATCCACGAGTACGTGCCCGGCGCGAGGTCGTCGGCGAGCTTCACGTCGAACTCGTCGTCGTCCTTCAGCAGACCGCTGTTGACGATCGGTTGCGAGCCGTCGAACGCATCCTTGGCCTCCTGCACGTCGCATGGTGCCGCTCCCGGTGCCGTCTCACCGGACGCCAGGAAGCACGGCTGTGCCGCCGACTGGTTGAACTTCACGTTCGCGGGGTCGCTGAAGTCGGCGTCGTCGGGGATGACGAACGGGATCTTGAGCGCCTCGACCTCGGGCGGCGGCGGGCCGTTCTGCTGCTCGGGTGTCAGCTTGTCGAAGATCCCGAGCGCCTTGTCGATCGAGGACCCGAACGTCACCGTGTGCGGTTCGCCGTTGAAGTTCATGTGGAACTTCACGTCGGTGCCCGGGTGCACGGTGAGCTTGTCCGGGAAGTAGGCGATCGAATACGAGTTGAAGTCGTCGGTCCGATTGTCGACCTCGACCCTCACCGACTTGCCACTGCCGGTGTCGGTCGATGCCGCAGTGGTGTCCGTGCCCGACTGTGCCGTCGTGTCGTCGTCGTCCCCGCACGCCGCGAGCGCGACGACGAACAGCGCCACGACGGCGACGAGCGCGACAGATCGTTTCATTGGTGTCTCCCCAGGTTCGCCCCTGCCGGGGGCGACAATCGCACACGCGGACCACGGTGTGAATCGGCCATTCGGCCGACGCCGCCGACGCGGCTGCGCCCCTATCGTCGGACGCGTTGAGGGGGGCGCGGGAGTTGATCGGCGGCGTCGCGTTGCTCGCGCTCGCTGTCCCGACCGTGACGGCGTGGTCGCTGCGCGCGCCACGTGCCGGCTCCGTGCCCGTGCCCGTGCCCGCCAAGGTCGTGACGCCACCGCCCGCCGGGCACGACCACAGCGGCCACGAGGACGCCGAGGGCCTGAAGCTCGTCGCGCAGACCGCCGAGACCGTCACGGCGGCATCGCACTGCAGACCGGACGCGCCGGTGCGCCGGTTCGACGTGGTCGCGATCGACGTCGACATCACGCTCAACCGCTACGGCGACCACGACCCGGACGGGCGGATGTACGCGCTGGAGTCGCAGGTCGACGCGATCCGCGGCGAGGAGCGCCGCAACCGCGACGCGCGCGCCGCCGCGGTCGCCGACGCCGATCCGGCGGTGTCGACCGGCGAGCAGGGCGACGCCATCCAGCCGCTGACGTTGCGGGCGCGGCCCGGCGAGTGCGTGCGCATCCACCTGCGCAACGCGCTGGAGGGCGAGGACGCGTCGTTCCATCTCCACGGGTCGTCCCTGACGGTCGACGGTCGCCCCGCGACCGCGGCCGAGAAGGCGGCGCGGGTCGCGCCCGGGACGGCGGCCACGTACGAGTGGCAGATCTTCGGCGACGAGCCCGAGGGCACGCACTACTTCCACTCACACGGGCCGCACGAGCGCGCGCAGGCGAGCCACGGCCTGTTCGGCGCGCTGATCGTGGAACCGCCCGGGTCGACGTGGGTCGACCCGCTCGACGCGTCGAAGCCGGCGACGGGGTGGGACGCGATCATCCGCCAGCGAAACGGCCCCGCGTTCCGTGAGTTCGCGCTGTACTACCACGAGGTCGGCGACGAGACGTTCCAAGCGCGCGACCGCGACGGCGCGTTCGTGCCGCTCGTCGACGACATCACCCGTGCCTACCGACCCGACGGGCGCGCCATCAACTACCGCAGCGAACCGTTCCTGAACCGCCTGCGGCTCGGACGCACGGTGACCGGCCGCGCCGACGAGTCGCTCGAGTACAGCTCGTACGCGTTCGGTGACCCGGCGACCCCGGTGATGCGCTCGTACCTCGGTGACCCGGTGAAGCAGCGGGTGGTGCACGCCGGTTCCGAGACCTTCCACGTCCACCACGTGCACGGCGGATCGATCCGCTGGCGGCGCCAGCCAGGTGTCGAGCCCTCCGCGTTCGACCGCGGCATCGACAAGCACCCCGTGCTCACCCCGGCGAAGTCCGAGCGCACGGACTCGCAGACCCTCGGCCCGTCGGAGTCGTTCGACGTGACCGACGAGTGCGGCTCGGGCGGGTGCCAGGGCAGCGCCGGCGACTTCCTGTACCACTGCCACGTCGCCCACCACTACTTCGCCGGCATGTGGGGCATCTGGCGCGTCTACAACACGCTGCAGGAAGGTGCCTCCTCGACGGACACGATGCCGCCGCTCGCGCCGCTCCCCGACCGGCTCGATCGCGTCCGGCCAGCCGTCACGTCGGCCGGGCTCGACGCCGCGCACGGCGGCACGGCCGACGCGATCGAGCGGCAGCTGCCACCGCCCGGCGCGCGTCTGACGGACGCCGACGCGACGGTGTACGACTGGGCGCGCGACGCGAACGGCGTCTACCTCGGCGAGCCCGAGACGGCGGCCGTGTGGCCCGGCTACCGATCGGCCACGCCGGGGGCGCGCCGTCCCCTGCTGTTCGATCCGGCAACGGGGCGCCTCGCCTATCCGTTCCTGCGCCCGCACCTCGCGCTGCGCCCGCCGTTCGCCCCCGGCCACGGGCCGGCCCCGTTCCTCGACCCCGTCCTGCACGGTCACGACCCACCGCCGCCGGGTGCCAACGGTCCGACGTCGGTGTGCCCGTCGGGGACGACGCCGGTGCCGCTGGCGATCAACGCCGTGAACCAGGCGGTGACGCTGAACGCGAAGCAGGGCCTCGTCGACGCCGACGGTCAGCTGTACGTGCGGCGCGATCAAGAGGACTCGGTCCGCCGGGACCCGTCGCTGCAGACGCCGCTCGTCGTGCGGGCCCGCGCCGGCCGTGACTGTGTCGACGTGTTGTTGCGCAGCGAGCTGCGCGAGACGAGCGACGTGCCGTACAGCAAGGTCGGGCTCCACATCCACTTCGTGCAGTTCGACGTGCAGGGCAGCGACGGCCTCGACACCGGCTTCAACTTCGAGCAGACGGTGCGTCCCTTCCGCGCGGAAGGCACCGAGCTCGTGGGCGCGGGCGCGCCCGCGGGGGCCACGGCGATCGAGGTCACCGACACGTCAGGACTCCGACCCGGCGTGCTGCTGGGAATCGGGCTCGACCGCGACCGCGAGTTCGAGACCGCGCAGGTCGTCGCCGTCGGACCGGGTGGCCGCGTCGCGCTCGACGGGCCGCTGCGCTTCGACCACGGCGCGGGTGAGGTCATCGGGACCGAGTTCGTCCGGTACCGGTGGTACCCCGACGCCCAGTTCGGGACGTCGTACTTCCATGACCACGTGAACGCACTGTCGACGTGGACGCACGGGCTGTTCGGCGCGCTCGTCGCCGAGCCGCCCGACGCGACGTGGACCGATCCGCACACCGGTCGGCCGTTGGCGAGCGGCGCCGTCGCCGACATCCACACCGCCGGCCGTACGGGGGTCGACGTGCGCGGCGCGTTCCGTGAGCTCGTGCTGCTCACGCAGGACGACAACCCGTTGACACACGTCGGGCGGGCAACCGGGTCGACGTACAACCTTCGAGCCGAGCCCCTCGCCGGTCGCGGCGGGCCGCCGTCGCTCCTGTTCAACAGCGACGCACACGGGGACCCGGCGACACCGCTGCTCGAGGCGAACCTCGGCGATCCCGTCGTCATCCGCAGCCTCGTGGGTGCGGCCAACGAGATCCACACGACACACATCGAGGGCCACTGGTTCCGCGTCGAGCCGTGGAGCGCGACCTCGCCGCCGGTGTCGACGGTGCGCGTCGGCATCTCGGAGCGCTTCGACCTCGCCGTGCGCGCCGCGGGCGGACCCCAGCGGATGCCCGGTGACTACCTCTACTTCAACGGCCGGCCCTCGAAGCTCCGGGAGGGCAGTTGGGGCCTCGTCCGCGTGTACGGGCCGGGCGACGGCGGGTTGCGCGCGCTGCCGGGCCACGAGCGCGTGCCGGCGCCGGCGACCACGGTCTGCCCCCCGGGAGCGCCCGAGCGCCGGTTCGACGTTGCCGCCGTCGACGCGCCCCTGCCGATGCTCGATGGCGACAACGGGAAGGCCTACGTCCTCGAACACGACGTCGCCGACGTGCGCGCCGGTCGCCGGGCGGTCGAGCCGCTCGTGCTCCACGTCTCGGTGGGTGACTGCCTCGTCGTGCGCCTGCGCAACGCGACGGCCGGCGGCCGCGTGAGCTACAGCTGCGACCTGCTCGCCGCCGACCCCTCGTCGTCCGGTGGCGCCGCCGCGGGTCACGAGCCGGACCAGTCCGTACCGCCCGGAGCGACGCGCACGTACCGCTACTACGCGAGCCCCGAAGTCGGCGAGAGCGTCTCGGTGACGCGCGACTGGGGCGACATCGTCGGGAACTCTGCGCTCGGGCTCTACGGCGCCGTCGTCGTCGGGCCGCGCGGCGCCTCGTACCGCGACCCCGTCACCGGTGCGGACGCCTCGTCGTCGGCGTCGACCGCCGTCGACGTCTTCCCTGCCGAGCGCGACCAGCGCCCCTGGCGCGATTTCACGCTGCTGTTCCACGACAGCGACGACTCGATCGGCACGCACCGGATGCCGTACACGAACGACGTGCGCGGCACGACCGCGGTCAACTACCGCGCCGCGCCGGACGTGCCGCCGCTGTCGGCGCGCGCCGGCGACCCCGTGCGGCTCCATGTCGTCGCGCCGTGGAGCGAGCAGGCGCAGGTGTTCAGCCTCGAGGGCCACCGGTGGCCGCTCGAGCCCGGTCTCCGGGGCACGCCGCTGCGGTCGTCGCAGGCGATCGCCGGCGGCGAGGCGCTGACGTTGCGCGTGTCGGGCGGCGCCGGCGGCGAGGGCGCGCTGCCGGGCACGTACCGCTGGGAGGACCACCGCCTGCCCTACGCCGAGGCCGGGTTGTGGGGTGAGCTGCGAGTCGCGCCGGCGCGGTCGCCGTCTGCCGGTGTACGTCTCGAACCGCTGTCCGCGGCCGGTGGCCGGTCGACGCCGGCGCGACTCGCCGCCGCCCTGGCGGTGGTGCTGGCCCTGGCCGCCGGAGTCGTGTTCGTGACGGTTCGGCGACGCCAGGGAACCTCGCCGAACACGACATAGGTTGTCGTGTTCCGGGTCGCACACTCCTCGCATGCCAGCACTCCCGCCCCCGGTCCCGGACGAGCGCACCGCCCTCCTCGCGTTCCTCGACCAGCAGCGGTACGCGATCCGCGTCGCCGCGTTCGGCCTCACCGACGACCAGGCCCGGCTCGCACCGGCCGCCCCGAGCACGCTCACGATCGGCGGCCTCGTGAAGCACGTCGCCGACACCGAGCGGGTGTGGATCGACACGGTCGCCGGTCGGCGCGACGTCTCGTCGTTCGACTACGCCGACGGATTCGTGCTCGGTCCGCACGAGACCCTCGGCGGCGCGCTCGCGCGTTACGACGAGGTCGCGGCGGAGACGGAGCGCGTCGTGTCGTCGATCGACGACCTCGGCCGGGCGGTGCCCGTGCCGCGCGACGCGCCGTGGTTCCCTTCCGACGTCGACGCGTGGTCGGTGCGCTGGGTCCTCCTGCACGTCATCGAGGAGACGGCGCGCCACGCCGGGCACGCCGACATCGTGCGTGAAGCGGTCGACGGCGCCACCGCGTTCCCGTTGATGGCGGCAGCCGAGGGGTGGGAACCGACGCCGTGGTTGCAGCCGTGGGTGCCGCCGTCGGAGGCTGTCGGGGCATGAGTCACGAGACGATCGCCGACCGCTACGACCGCCGGGCCCGCGACCTCCTCGCGACGGTGCGGGCCGTGCCCGACGACCGATGGTCGTCCGCCGCACCGTGCGCGGGGTGGACGGCGCGCAGCGTCCCGCTCCACATCGTCGAGACCAGTCGCATGTTCCTCGGTTTCATCGGCCTGCCCCTCGACGACGTCGCGTCGGTCGACGACGACCCAGCGGGCGCGGTGGCGGCCGCGACCGGCGAGGTGCTGCGCGTGCTGCGCGACCCCGACCTCGCCGGCACCACGTTCGAGGGGCTGCTCGGCACGTCGTCGTTCGAGTCGGCGGTCGACCGGTTCCTGTCGTTCGACCTCGTCGTCCACCGGTGGGACCTGGCGCGCGCCGCCGGCCTGGGCGACCACGAGCCGATGGACCCCGACGACGTGCGGTCGCTCACCGAGATCGCGCATGCGTTCCCCCCGGAGGGCATGCGCGGTCCGAAGGCGTTCGGGCCGGAGGTGCCGGTCGCCGACGACGCCGACGACCAGACGAAGTTGCTCGCCTTCCTCGGCCGGCGCGCCTAGCAGCCACTCACAGCTGGCCGAGGTAGAAGCGCGTTCCCTGGTCGTCGGTGCATGTCGAGGTGAGGCCGTAGGGTGCCCGCTCGACGTCCGTCGCCGTCCCGCCGTGCGCCCGCACCGCGGCGACGGCGGCGTCGATGTCGTCGACCCGGTACATCGGCACGACCGTCGTGCGGTCGTGGCCGCCGTGGAGGCCGAGCATCGGGACCGTGTCCTCGGCCTGCCAGCCGTCCTCGACCCGCCCGGGCGCGAAGCGCCACCCGACGACGTTGCCGAAGAAGTCCCGGAAGCGCCGAGAGTCGACCGTCTCGACGGTGACGTAGCCGAGGTCGCCGTTGCGCGCGCCGTTCACGGGGCCGCGCACGCCACCGCCGGCGCCCGCGCCGGGCGTCTGGTACAGCGCGAACGACATCCCCTGGTCGTCGACGCAGTCGGCGACCCGGCCGTGGGGCTCGTCCTGGGGTTCCCCGGCCGTCCCGCCCGCAGCGCGCACCCGCTCGACGGCGGCGTCGAGGTCGTCGACGTCGATGCACAGGAACAGCGAGGGGGCCTCACCCGTCCAGAAGCCGTGCGGCAGCGACTGTCCGACGACGATCCGCCCGCTTCCGTCGTAGTGCCACCCGAGGACGTCGCC
Organism: Acidimicrobiales bacterium; assembly: GCA_035700105.1. Lineage (GTDB taxonomy): Bacteria > Actinomycetota > Acidimicrobiia > Acidimicrobiales > DASSOZ01 > DASSOZ01. Next base: position 11,352 of record DASSOZ010000082.1, on the reverse strand, counting down.
GAAGAACGCGGCGGCGGCGTGCATGTCGTGCACCCACAGCGAGACGTACGCGAGGTCGCCGTGCCGCGCGGTGTACTCCGGTGCCGGTGCGTCCACGGTCGACCGCACGGGCGACGACAGCATCCACCGGTGCCCGAACGGGTCCCGGATCACGGCGTTGCGTCCGTACGGGTGGTCGGCCGGTTCCCGCTCGAGCACCGCACCGGCGTCGACGGCGCGGCGCGTGAGGGCGTCCACGTCGGCGACCGACGCGTGGATGGAGAACGTGACCCCCGCCGACGGGTCCGACGGCGGCGCGACGACGCCGATGTCCGGATGCTCGTCCGACAGCATGATGACGCCGCCGCCGGCGACGGCGAGCTCGGCGTGGCCGATGCGGCCGTCCGCCATCACGATCGGCTCGCCGCGGCGGGTGAGCCCGAGGGCGTCGACGTACCAGTCGAGCGCGGCGCGGGCGTCGGCGACGGCGAGGTACGGCACGACGACAGGGTCGACGGTCATCGGGTCTCCTTCCGGCTCGGGTGACAGGGCGCGCACGAGGCGGGCCCGGAGGCGGGCGGCGAACGCCGGGTCCGGCGCCACCGGGGTCGACGGCGAGAAGAGGACGTCGAGCGGATCAGCCATTGCCGGCTTCCTCTCCGTAGACGCGGCGGAAGGCGTTGCGGGCCCGCACGAGCAGCGCCTCGGTCGCGTGCACCGTGCGACCGAGGTGAGCGGCCACGTCGGGCACGGGCAGGTCGTCGACGTAGCGCAGCGTCAGCGCGGCGCGGTGGTGCGGTGCGACGCGAGCGAGCGCGTCGCGGGCCCGCAACGCGTCGAGGCCGGTGTCGTCCCAGGTCTCGTCGGGGGGACGCACGGACTCCTCGTCGGCGACGGCGCGCAGGTTGCGCTCGTCACGCGCGCGACGGCGCCAGTGGTCGACGAGCTTGTGGCGGGCGATGCCGACGAGCCACGCCACCGTCACCGGCGGCGGGTCGTCGGCGCCCTTGCGCACCGCGGCCGCGGCGGCGAGGAACGTCTCCGATGTCAGGTCCTCGGCGAGGGTGACCGACCCGCCGCAGCGCGACAGCAGGTAGCCGTACACCTGCGGCAAAGCCCGGTCGTACAGCTCGAGTAGCTGCGCGCCGCCGTCGGCGGCGACGGGCGACGGCTCTCCCACACCCCCATCGTCGCTCGCCGGGGCCGAACTCCGACGGGTCTACTTCTGTCCCGGCAAGACGTCGACCTCGGACTCGTGCCACACGGGGCTGTCGCCCGCGGTCTCGACGTTGAAGCCGTAGTCGAAGACGAGGCTGCCACCGTACGTCGCCCCGACCGAGACGAGCAGCGCGATGACGACGGAGAGGACGACGATCCCGCCCGGTGCGTACGCGTGCGTGTTGTAGCCCGAGAGCCGCCAGACCACGTCGATGATCGTCAGGACGGTGACCGTCACCATGATCCAGGCATGCGTGTTGGCGGTGCGGCGGGCCTGCGTCCCCGGGCTCGTCGACTGCAGCCAGTCGACGAACCCGGTGAGCGCGGCGAGCACGGACACGGCGGCGCCGCCGACGAAGACGTACGTGCCGGCGTGCCAGAAGTCGCGCCCCCACGAGTGGTCGTCGCCGCCGATGACCGAGATCACGTCGAACACCGCGCCGAGGATGTAGGCCGCCACCGGGAGGTCCGTGAGCGGCGGGTGGAAGGGCTTGCCGGCCCAGCCACGAAGGCCCTTGAACTTGCGGCCCTTGATGGTGAGCGACGGTCGGACGGAGAAGTGCCTCATCGCCCTGTATCAGAGCGCGCCGACCAATCTATTGTCAATAGTTGTATAATTTAGAGCGCCGGCGGGCGCGGTCCGTACGCTCCGCCCGCCATGGCCTACTCCGTCGCGCTGCCACGCCCGCACTGGTATCCGGCCTGCACCAGCCGGGAGCTCGGCGTGCGGCGCCCGCGGGCGATCTCGCTGATGGGTGCGCCACTCGTCGTGTTCCGCGACGGTGACGGGCGGGCGTCGGTGCTCGTCGACCGGTGCCCGCACCGCAACGCGCCACTCTCGATGGGTCGCGTGCGCGACGGCGCGCTCGAGTGCGGCTATCACGGCTGGCGGTTCGACGGCAGCGGCGGCTGCGTCGGCATCCCGGGCTTCGACGACACGGTCGACACGTCGGCGCGCCGTGGCGTCGGCACCCATGCGACGCGCGAGCGCGACGGGATCGTGTGGTTCTGGTCCGAGGCCGACGAGACGCCGCCGCCGGCGGCCGAGCCGTTCGCCGTCCCCGACCTCGGCCCGGGCGCCCGCGACGTCGTCCTCACCTACGACATCGACGCCACGATGCACGCGGCGATCGAGAACACGCTCGACGTGCCCCACACCGCGTTCCTGCACCGCGGCCTGCTGCGGGGCGCCGAGCCGAACACGATCACGGCCCGGCGGCTTGCCGTCGACGGCGGCCGGGGAATCGAGGTCGAGTACACCGGGGAGCCCTTCGGCATCGGGTTCCTGCGGCGCCACGACGGCGCCACGCTGGAGCACCACGACCGCTTCTTCCTGCCGTCCATCGCGCAGGTGGAGTACCGCGCCGGGCAGTGGCTGCACATCGTCAACTCGGTGCTCCACCTGCCGCTGTCGGAGTTCCGCACGCGCGCGTGGTTCGTGCTGCGGTTCCGCAGCGACCGGCTTCCGGCGCGGCTCGTCGAGTCGATCGTGCGGTTGCAGGGGCCGCGGGTCGCGCGTCAGGACGTCCGCATGCTCGGCTTGCAGACGGCGACCGTGCGGCGCTTCGGCGGCGAGCAGTTCTCGTCCACCGACCTCGACCTCTTCGGCAACGCCGTGTGGCGGCTGCTGCGGTGGGCGTCGACGGACGGCAACGGCCAGGGTGACGGCGACCGGGCGGCGCCCCCGGTGATCGAGCCCCGGGAAGTGACCTTCCGGGCCTGATCGCGACCAGTCTGCAACCTCGCCGTCGTCCGCCGGAAAGACGCGCTGCGCAGACTGTGGACGTACCTCGGTGAGTGCTCGCAGGCCCCCGCCCGAGCGCTCACCGGGGAAGCCGCTCAGACCGCGATCGCCTCGTCCAGCGACGGGTGCACCGGGGCGATCCGGTCGAAGCCCGTCACCCGCAGCAGCCGCACCACGTTGGCGCGTGACGACACGACCATCGCCCGGGCACCGCTCTCGCGCACCCTGCGGACGCCGGCGATGAGGGCGCCCAGCCCCGCCGAGTCGATGAACGGCACACCGGACAGGTCGAAGACGGTGTCGTCGCCCGGGACCAGCCGGCCGATCACCTCTCGCAGCCGTGACACCGACAGCGCGTCGAGGTCGCCGGTGAGGCACACCAGCGTGATGCCGTCGTCCAGCGTGCGCAGGGTCACGTCGAGGCTCGAGGACGTGCTCGGGACGGTCATGCCCGCAATCGTCGCGCGCCCACGACTCGACCCCGCCACACCCGGGTCGCGATCCGCTGACGCGACCCGATCGACATGCCGTCGCGAGCCCTCCGTGACCCGGTCGGCACCACGCGGGCGGCGCCGGCGCGACACCATGGAGCGATGTCGACCCGCATCCTGCTGATCGAGGACGACGACCGCATCCGCGAGACGACACGCCTCGTGCTCGAGGACGAGGGCTACGACGTGTCCGAGGCCGGCGACGCGGAAGCCGGTCTCGAGGTCTTCGACGAGACACGCCCGGACTGCGTCCTGCTCGACCTGATGCTGCCGGGTGCCGACGGGTTCGAGGCGTGCCGCGAACTCCGACGCCAGGGCGACGTGCCGATCATCATGGTGACGGCGCGCACCGACAAGTTCGACGTCGTCGCCGGGCTCGAGGCCGGTGCCGACGACTACGTCACGAAGCCGTTCGAGCCGAAGGAGCTGACGGCGCGCATCCGCGCCCTGCTTCGCCGAGCGCGAGCGCCGCGCGCGGGCGCCGGCGCGGGGCCGACGCGCATCGTGCTCGGCGACGGCGACGTCGAGGTCGTCCCCGAGGAGGGCACCGTGCGGCGCGGCGGTGAGGACGTCTCGCTCACGAAGACCGAGTTCCGCCTCCTGTGCGAGATGGCCGCGAACCCCGGTCGCGTGTTCAGTCGCGAGGTGCTCCTCGAGCAGGTGTGGGGCTACACGTACCTGGGGGACGGCAAGCTCGTCGACACCCACATCCACCGCCTGCGGGCCAAGATCGAGGACGACCCCGCCAACCCGCGGCACGTCGTCACCGTGCGCGGGCTCGGGTACAAGGTCGTCGTCTGAGTTGATCGCGTCGGTGCGGGGGCTGCGCGGCCGCCGCCGGCGCCTGCGCTTCCGCGTGACGGCGGCGTTCTCGCTCGGCGCACTGCTGCTGGCGTCGGGCATCTCGATCACGACGCTCGTGCTGGCGCGGCGCTACCTCGTCTCGCAGCGCGAGACGTCGGCCGTGCGCCAGGCGCGCGCCAACGCCCGCCTCGTGCAGTCGCGTCTGCGCGAGCCCGACCCCGACATCCCGCGGCTGTTGACGTCGCTCGCCGCGCCGGCGCGCTCGTCGTCGGTCCTTTACCGCGAGGGCGAGTGGTTCGCGGCGGACGCGCTCGTCGGTCGGGACGCGCTGCCCGTGCCGATGCAGCAGGTCGTGGTGGACGACCGGGTGCCGGCGACACAGCGGTACCACGCTGCGGGCGGGACGACGCTGGCGGTCGGCATCCCGTTGGGCGGCCGCGCCGCGTACTTCGAGGTGTCGCGGCTGGTCGAGCTCGACCGGACGCTGGCGACGCTGCGCAACTCGCTGCTCCTGGCGTCGGCGGTGCTCGTCGTCGGGTCGTTCGGACTCGCGGTGTGGGCGAGCCGGCGCATCCTGACGCCGGTGGCGGAGATCGGGCGGGCGGCGACGGCGATCGCCGGCGGGCACCTCGACGCCCGGTTGGACGCGGGTGGCGACGACGAGCTCTTCGCGCTGGCCACGAGCTTCAACGCGATGGTCGACACGCTCCAGCGGCGCATCGAGCGCGACGCCCGCTTCGCGTCGGACGTCAGCCACGAGCTGCGCTCGCCCCTCACGACGTTGCGGTCGGCGGTGCAGGTGATGGAGGCGCGCCGTTCGGGTCTCGAGCCGCGTGCGGCGCGGGCGCTCGACCTGCTGGCGGCGGAGGTGCGGCGGTTCGACGATCTCGTGCGTGACCTGCTGGAGATCTCGCGCTACGACGCCGGCGCCGCGGCGGTCGATCGTTCGGTCGTGCCGCTCGCCGCGCTGGTTGCAGACGTGCTGGCGAGTGAGGGCGTCGATGTCGGCGTCGACGGTGTGTTCGTCGCGCCGGCCGACCCGCTGCTCGTCGACGTCGACCCGCGGCGGCTGGGGCAGGCACTCGCCAACGTCGTTCGCAACGCCTCGGTTCATGCCGGGGGTGTGTGCCACGTGCGGGTCGAAGCTGACGGTGACTTCGCCCGGGTGCTCGTCGACGACGCCGGCCCGGGCGTCGCCGTCGACGAGCGCGCCCGCGTGTTCGAGCGGTTCGCCCGTGGCCGTGCTGCGGGGCGTCGGTCCTCCGGGGGCGGCGTCGGGTTGGGATTGGCGCTGGCTGCCGAGCATCTGGCGCTGCAGGGCGGGCGCATCTGGGTGGAGGACGCCCCGAGTCCCGACGGCGGCGCCCGGTTCGTCCTCGAGGTGCGAAGGGCGGCGCCGGCGCCGTGAGACGGGTGCTCGCTCGCGTCGTGTTCGTCCTCGTGGGTCTGGCCGTCGCCGCCGGGTGCGGGGTGCCCAGTCAGTCGTCGCCGCACGTGATCCGCGACGCGGCGTTGCCGCGGGACACGGCGACCACCCGTCCGACGGTGGCCGCCGTCGTCGATGCACGCGTGTTCTTCGTGCGCGGCAACCGCCCGGTGCCGGTGACGCGCCGGGCCGCGGGCTCGGGTCTCGACGACGTGCTCGACGCGCTGCTCGCCGGTCCGACCGACGCCGAGGTCGCCGGTGGCGTGCGCACCACGCTCCCGGCGGGCGCGGCGATCGGCGTCGACGGCGTCACCGCGGAGGGCGTCGCCACGCTCGACATCGGCTCGCTGCTCGACGGCGTGACCGGGCAGGAGCAGATCCTCGCCTTCGCGCAGCTCGTGCTGACGGCCACCGACGCCGCCGGCGTCGACTCGGTGACCTTCGAGCGCGCCGGCCGCCGCGTCGAGGCGCCGACCGTCGACGGCACGCTCGTGTCCCGTCCGCTGACCGCGGGCGACTACGCCCCGCTGTTGACCGGCGGGTGACCCCAGCTGGCGCGATACCGAGCGTTCGAGCTGCCAGCTCGCCGCGATGCATCCGGCACCACCGAGCGGTGCGTTGCGACCGTGTCCCGCGCTAGACGACGTGTTGGCTCGCCGTGTTCGCGCGGCGCCCGTATGTCAGCGCTGTCGCGGCCCAGAGAAGCCCCCAGACGAGGAACAACGGCGACCACAACGTCAGATCCCACAGCGCCGTGTGGGCGAGCGCGCCGCCGGTCGCGAGCTCATACACGTCGCCGGGGATCGACAACGCCGCCCGCAGCACCATGAACGTGGCGAGCGGCCACAGCGACCATCGGACCAGCGGTACGGGTAGCCAACGCCGCGGGCGCACCGTCGCCAGCGCGAACACGACACCCGCGACGGCGAGCACGACGCTGATCGCATCGGCGATCTCGAACCACCGCGGGGCGGTGCCCGATTTCGCCTTGTCGATCATCTCGGGAGCCAGCGGCGCGATGCTCCACAGGGCCGTGCCGCCGAACACCCAGTAGGCCTTGAGCATCCCGTACGCCGCGGTGATCGCAGCGGCGCCGTACGCCGGCCAGGCCCTCGTCCCCAACCGCGCCGAGATCGCCGTGACGATTCGGGTCCTCGTCGCCTCACGTGGCACGGGCGGCGAAGCCGGCGAGCGACGAACGCGCGCGGCACGCTCCCGATGCGAGGCAGACGCAACCGACATCGGCCCGTTCCTTTCCTCGCGTCCACCATCGCCCGAAGAGCACGAGGAGGATAGGGGCCAACGTCACCTCGTCGAGGCGGCGTTCGCGGTCGGCTCGGTCCCCGTCGCCATGTGCGGCGAAGAACGCAGCTGCCCGGTCGTGAAGATCGGCCGCCCGTCGATGGATCGCGGCCACGCCGGGGTGTGGGTTCGTCGCACAACGCAGGCCCACGCGATGTGCCGTGGTCGCTGGGCCATTGCCACGGGTCCCCGTCGATGGCACGCTGTCCCCGCCCGGGCGGAGGGAAACGAGGTGCCATGCGCGTTTCTCTACGTCGACCCCCCACCCTCGCGGAGCGACTCCTCGGTCGACGGCGCGCAAAGGTGCTTCGACGACGGCTGGGATTCCTGGCGCTCGGCGTGGGCGCCTCGTTGATCAAGCCGAGGGCGACCTGGACGCGGTCGTCCATCACCGGCGCCGCAGTGGTCGCAGTCATCGTCGGGGTCAGCATCCGGGTGTTGTAGGACCACCGCGATGTGCCGAACCACGGCGCGCGCACAGGCGATCAAAGACGAGGGTCGAGGCGGAGAACGCGAGGTGCGTGCGCGTCAGGGCGTGTCGCTGTCGCGCTCGTAGGAGGTTCTCTTCAGCGAACCGCCGGCCAAGGTGGGAAGGCATCGGCTGGGTACTGCCTGCCAGGCTGCTCACGGTGATGAACGAGCGCTTCCGATCGCAGCTCCTCTGCGGTCGTGAAGCGACCGCCGTCGTTGACGTCGTCGGCCGGCTTCTCGCCGTTCAAGCGCAGGACCCGCGCGGCGCGCGGTTGGCGATCCGCGCTCGATCGGCCGGCGTGCACGTCAGCGACGTCGATCGAGCGCTGACCGACGACCGCTCGGTCGTGGTCACCACCCTCAACCGGGGGACCCTGCACTTGGTTCGTACTGACGACTACTGGTGGCTCCGCCGACTCACCACACCGCAGCTCGTCGCGAGCAACCTCCGCCGACTCGCGCAAGAGGGCGTGTCGGCGAATGAAGCAGAGCGCGGCCTCGAGACCATCGAGCGATTCCTCTCACGAAACGGGGTCGCGTCACGCAACGATCTGCGCGCCGGCCTGCGCACCGCAGGAGTTCGCGTCGAAGGACAAGCGTTCATCCACCTCGTCTTCCTGGCGAGCATTCGCGGGATGGTCGTGCGAGGGCCCGTCGTCGGCAAGGAGCAGGCATTCGTGCTCGTCCGTGACTGGCTGGGCGTGCCGCCGGCCGCGCGCGACCGCGACGAAGCCCTCGTCGAACTCGCCGTCCGGTACCTCGCCGGTCATGGCCCAGCACGCAGCCGGGACCTCGCCAAGTGGGCAGGCATCACGCTGGGCGATGCCAGGCGCGCACTGTACGGCGCGGGCAGCCGGGTGGAGACGGACGAAGGCGAGCTCGTATCGCTCCGGACGTCGCCGAACGCCGGCCGCGCTCGTTCGAGGGATCGCGCCGAACCCGCCGGCTGCATACCGCCGCCCCGGCTGCTCGGCGCCTTCGACCCGTTGCTGCTCGGGTGGGTAGACCGCGGACCGATCGTCGGCGAGCATGCCGAGCGGATCGTCTCCGGCGGTGTCTTCCGTCCGTTCGTGCTCGTCGACGGCCACGCGGTGGGCACGTGGTCGCTGCGCAACGGTCGCGTCGTGCTCGACCCGTTCGTCGACCTCGACCGACAGCCGCTCGCCGCCCTCGACGCAGACGCTGCGGACGTCGAGCGATTCCTCGCGCCGTCCCGCTGACGAGCGACGTCTCACAGCGGCCATCCGGCCGACCGTCCCTGTCGTGTGACGTCGCGGCCTGCATGCGCGGTCGGTTCTGAACCTGTCGCTGGCTGTGTCGATTGCGCGTTGGCTAGAGCCAGCGTGGGACCCGCGCCTGATAGTCGCGGTAGACGTCGCCGAACTTCGCTCTCAGGAGGCGCTCCTCGTATGGAACGCCAAGGCCCATGAGGCCAGCGAGCCACAGGGCACCTGCGATCGCCGAGCGGCGACTGCCGAACCAGAGTGCCCAACCGAACCAGACCGCCATCCCACCGACGTAGAGCGGGTTGCGCGTTACGGCGTAGGCCCCACGCTCGGCCAGGTAGTCGGGTCTGACGCTCAGGGCGGCGTCGCGCGCTGTGGCCTCGTGATGGCCAGCAGCCGCCCATGCGAGCATCCCGACCCCGAGGGCCCCGAGTCCGGCGCCAGCACGGTTGATCAGGCCGGGGTGACCGTCATTCCAGCCGACCCGCCGATCACCCCTCGCAGCGACTCGCGCGAGCGTCGAATACAGGGTCGTGTGAAACGCCGAGCCCATCGCCACGAACACCGGCAACGGCGGCTTGCGCACCTTCTCACCCTCGCGCACACGCGATGCGATGGAGCGCCGACGTGCGCGCGACCAGCAGTGCCGCCACCGAGCATCCGCAGGCCGACTCAATGACTGGCGGTTCCCCTCGCCGCCGCTCTGATCTGCTCCTCGGGTTCCTTTCGATCGAGGTAGTCGCGCCAAGAGGTGATGAGTCCATCCCGGTTCACCTCGATGACCGTTGCGCCGTGCATCGTGATGGGCGTCCCGTGACCCGGACCGTTTCCATTCGCAGCGGCGTACGTCGCGTGACCGATCCATTCGAACACGGCCCAGTCGTCACCACCGCGTATCGACGTGATCTCCTGGTGCCAGTCCGGCATCACCGCACGCGTCTGTCGCTGGATGTCCCGCAGGTCCTCGGTCGGCGGGTTCGCGGGGTCGGCGAACCGTGCGCCAGGCGCAAACAGCTCTCGGAACCGCCCGCCGGTGCGCATGTCCAACGCCGCCTCGATCCTGCGTGCGAAGTCGTCCCAGTCGCGTGCAGAGCCCATGCACCAAGCCTGTCATGACCGCGAATACGACCGGAACCGACCCGTCGCAGTACGAGCGCCGGCATCCGTTGGGTGCCTGATCGGTCCGGTGCGCACCACTTCGAGTAGGCGTCGCGCGTGCCTGGTGTGATCGGTGTTGCAATTGTCATAAATGAGTCGTCGATAACCGGTTGATTTGGTGAAATGGGCGGGTAAACTACACGCATGTCATTCGCCGAGGTCGAGGACGCCGTCGGGCAGCTCCTCGGCTTCGAGGCCGGCGTGCGCGCCCAGGTGCTGCGCCTGTTGCCGGCGCTGGACACCGACGACGAGCCGTGGCGGGTCGACGGGGCCGTGTCGCTGGCCGACTGGGTGGCCGCCCGGTTCGGCCTGGCCCGGCGCTCGGCCCGCGAGCTCGTCGACGTCGCCCGCCGCCTGGTGTCGCTGCCGGCGCTGGCGACGGTGTTCGCCGACGGCGGCCTGTCGTGGGACCAGCTGCGCTGGGCGGTGCGCGTCGCCGACACCGACAGCGACGGGCGGTGGGCCCGCGACGCCGCCGGGTTCACCCCCGAACAGTTGGAGCGCGCCGCCCGCGCCCACGAACGCGTCGCGCCCGAACGCCACGCCGAGCAGCATCGGCGCCGGTCGATCCGTTGGTGGAACTCGGCCGGCATGGTGCGTGTCGCCGGCCTGCTGCCGGTCGAGCACGCCGAGGTGATCACCACCGCCCTGCACCGCCTCGCCGACCAGGCGCCCAAGGACGAGACCACCGGCCTGTACGACCCGTACGAGTCGCGCTGCGCCGACGCCCTGCGCGACGTCTGCTCGGCGCGTCTCGCCGCCGACGCCGACACCGACCGGGCCACCATCGTCATCTACGCCCGCGCCGCCGACGTCGTCGACGGCGACGACGACACCACCGGCGAGACCGCCGGCGGCCTGCCCTTGTCGATCGAGGCGGTCCGGCGCCGCTGCTGCGACGGCCGCGTCCAACACGTGCGCGTCGACGACGCCGACCGTCCCATCGGCATCGGCCACACCTCCCAGATCGTCCCGCCGTGGCTGCGCCGCCTCGTACGCCGCCGCGACCGCGGCTGCCGCTTCCCCGGCTGCGGCCGCACCCGCTTCACCCAACCCCATCACATGTGGTGGTGGTCCGACGGCGGGCCCACCAACATCGACAACCTCGTCAGCCTCTGCACCCACCACCACCGCCTCCTGCACGAAGGCCACTGGCGCGTCCGAGGCAACCCCGACACCGATGACGGCCTCGAATGGATCCGCCCCGACCACTCCATACAGCGGACGGGGCCACCCCCGTTACACGACGAGATCCTCGCCCGACTCCAACAACTCAAACGCGCCGGCTGACCCGCTCGCGCAACCGCGCGCGGTGACCAGGAGTCGTGACCGCAGCTCGTCCTCGTCGGCGGCGCGCTCGGCGGTGACGGCAGTCACATGTCGTGGCCGCGCGCCTGCGGGACGTTGAGGTCGAAGTACACGCCGGCGATGCGGATGGCGAAGCACACAACGGCGCCGAGGACGGGGAACGCGAGGTTGTGCGTTCCCGCCTCCGAGGCGAGCACGACGACGGTCGCACCGAGCAGGGCGGGG
>DASSOZ010000081.1:0-13646 GCA_035700105.1 Acidimicrobiales bacterium | reverse complement strand
GCGAAGTTGGCGACCATCGCCGCGGTCACCTCTTGGGGCCACGGCGACACGCCCTGTGCCCACACGCCGTGATCGCCGGCGAACACCGCCACCACCGCGGGCTCCGGTACGGGCGGTGGGGAGATGCCGGCGATGGCGGCGAGGCGGGTACCCAGTTCCTCGAGCGCGCCGAGCGAACCCGGTGGCTTCGTCAGCGTCAGGTGGCGCGCCCGCGCCGCGTCCGCCGCCGCCGCCTCGACGGGGACGACGCGCGCGGCGGCGTCGGCGAACGCGCCGCCCCCCACCCTTCTTGTCACCGCCGGCCACCGTATGCGTGGCTCGCGGTGACAAGAAGCGCCCGGTCGAGCCGTTCGAGGCCCCGTGCGTCGGGCACGGCGATCCGCACCCAACCGTCGAGACCGAACGACGCGCAGTCGCGCACGACGACACCCTGCGGCGCCAACCGCTCGCGCAAGCCGGGCGCGTGCGCGAGCACCCAGTTCGCGTCGGACGGCGCCGTCGTCAACCCGTGCTCGCGCAGCACGCGGTACAGCACGTCGCGCAGCCCGGCGATCGCCCGCTGCCACCCGGGGAGATCGACCGGGGCGAGCAGCGCAGGAAGCGCGGCGGCGGCGAGGCCGTTCACCGACCACTCCGGCTGGCGCCGGCGCAGCCGCTCGATCACGTCAGCGTCCGGGCCGAGCACGTAGCCGAGGCGCAGCCCGGGGCAGGCGAGCAGCTTCGTGAGCGAGCCGACGACGACGGCGCCGCGGTCGGCGTCACCGCGCGTCCACGTCCCGGTGGCGAGCGGCCAGAACGCCTCGTCCCACACCGCCGCCTCGTCACCGGGCTCGGCGAGCAGGCCCGTCGGGTTGTTCGGGTTCGAGCGGACGCGCGCGGCCGCGTCGACGACAGCGGCGAGGTGGCGCCGGTAGAGCGCGAACTCGGGCTCGACGACCTGCGCGGCGCCAAGCTCCGACATCACGAGCGCGATCGCCTCCGACCCGCCGTTCGTCAGCAACAGGCGATCGCGATCGATCCCCATGCGCTCTGCCAGCGCCGCGACCGCGCACGCCGGATCGGGGTAGCGACCGACCTCCTCGACGGCGGCGACGACGGCGGGGCGGGGGTCGGGTGCGACGGGGTTCAGGCTCACCGACAGGTCGACGACCGTCGCGGGGTCGAGCCCGTACGTTCGGGCGACGCGCCCGCCGTCGCCGCCGTGCACGTCGGTCACCGGCGACACCCCGACACGAGCAACGCACCGGAGAGCGCGAACGACACGTCGCGCGAGAGGCGCACCGCCCGAGGGATGTCGTCGACCTCGACCGGCCGGCCGCCACCGAGGGCCGGACGGTGCTCGACACGCCCGCCGTAGACGCTCACCCCGCCGACCGACACGCCGAGCGCGGCCGCGAACGCGGCCTCGGCGACGCCGCTGTTCGGTGACGGATGCGCGGGGGCGTCCTCGCGCACCGCGCGCCACACACCGCCGGCGGCGCCCGGCCGGACGGCGGCGACGAGCAGCGCCGTGACGCGCGCCGGCACGAGGTTGGCGACGTCGTCGAGGCGGGCGCTCGCCCAGCCGTACCGCTCGTAACGCGGCGACCGGTGACCGACCATGGCGTCCATCGTGTTCACGGCGCGATAGCCCAGGGCGCCCGGCGCGCCGAGCGCCGCAGCCCACAGCGCGGGCGCGACGACCGCGTCGACCGTGTTCTCTGCCACCGACTCGACGGCCGCTCGCGCGAGAGCCGCCGCGTCGAGCGAGGAGGGATCACGGCCGACCAGCGCGGGCACGAGCTCGCGGGCACGGTCGACGTCACCGCCGACGAGCGCGTCGTGCACGTCGAGCGCGGCACGGCCGAGTGCGTTTCCCGCGACGGCTGTGTATGTCGCCATCGCCGTGGAGCGCGCCATGAGTCCGAAGGCGGTGCCGAGCCCGAGCCCGGCGAGCGCATGGACGACACCGGCCGCCCGGTCGTCACGCCACGCTCGCGCCTCGAAGCGCGACATGACCGAGCCGAACGCGGCGACGGGGTGCGGGCGCACGGGTGGTTCGCCGAACACGAGGTCGGCGACGATCCCGAGCGCGACCGACGTCGGTCGCCTCACCAGTGCGCCGCCATGACGAGCAACCCGACGGTTTCACCGACGACGCCGGCAGCCCCGAGCACGTCGCCGGTGAAGCCGCCGAGACGAACTCGGGCGAACGCGACGACGGCGCCCGCCCCGACGGCCACACCGACCGCCGACCACCCGGCGAGCACGATCGCGATCAGGGCGCCGGCGCCGAGCGCACCGTCGACGAGCGCGGGCGATCGGGTCGTCCGTGACGTGACCGACGCGGCCAGCCCACCGGGCCGGGCGTACGGCACGTGGCGCGCCGCGAATGCCATCGCCGCCCGCGACATCGCCCACATCCCCACCACGGCGAGCACGACGGGACGGTGGGAGCCGAACGCCGCGCCCCGCAGGAGCAGCACGGCGACGAGCACGGTGACGCCGAACGCCCCGGCCACCGGGTCGGCCATCACCTCCAGTCGCCGGTCACGGTCGGCCAACGGTGGCAGCAGCCCGTCCGCCGTGTCGACCAGACCGTCGACGTGGAGCAGCCCCGTCAGCGCGAGATCGGCCACGATGGCGAGGACGCCGGCGACCAGCGGCGGCCACCACCGATCGGCGAGCCACCACACGCCCCCGACGCCGAGACCGACGAGCGCGCCGACGACCGGGAACCACACCAGCGCGTCGCCGTCCGGGGGCGCCGTCGCGCGGCCGACCGGCAGCGGTGTCAGGAACGCGACGGCGCGACGCATCACTCGACCTTCTCGAGCGGGAACACGCGCCCGGCGACGACGAGCAGCACGCGCCCACTGATGTCTGCAATCGAACGGTTGCACGTCCCGAGTGCGTCCCGGAAGCGACGCCCCCCTTCGGACGACGGGTGCACACCGAGCCCGACCTCGTCGGACACGATCACCGTGTCGCCGCGACGGGCAGCGAGCGCGTCGCACAGCGCGCCGACGTCGACGTCGAACGTCGGCGCGGCCGCGGCGAGCCACGTACCGAGCGAATCGACGAGCATCGTCCCGTCGGGCGCGTCGCGGATCGCGTCGACGAGCGCGGCACCGCACTCGACCGTCCGCCACGACGGCGGGCGGCGAGCGCGGTGTGCGTCGACGCGCGCCACCATGTCGTCGTCAGCCGGCTCGACGAGTGCAGTCGCGACGTAGACCACGTCGCCTCCACCGGCGGACGACGCGAGCCGCTCGGCGACCTCTGACTTCCCCGACCGCGCACCACCCAGGACGAGCGTGATCACGAGTAGCGGGCGATGCTGCGCGGGATTCCAGCGGCGACCGTCGCGTGGACGGCGCGCGCGAGGCGGGCGCCCCAGGTCGAACGCGGCCCGCCGAACGGCGCGTGCGCGCGTTCGTCGGCCGGGCACACGAGACATACCGCGTCCGTCGCGGTTCCCGTCCCGGCCACGCCGGCTTCGAACAGCGCCTGCGCCTTGGCCTCCGTCACGGTGGCGACGGCGTTCACGAGCGCGGCGTCGCTCAGGCGGACCGGTACCTCGGCGACGATGTTGATCGTCCCCGCCACCGCGGCCGACGACCCCGGCGCGGGCGAGCGGTCGCCGTCAGGCGCGGCCGCCCACGTCGGCACGGCGATGCCGACGGTCGACCACACGGTGACGCCGCCGTCGTCGGCGCGCTGCACGTCCGTGACGTCGGCGGCGGTGAGCATGCCGACGAGGTCGGCGGTGGCGAGCCCGGCGTCCGACGCCAGCTCGACCATGTGCGCGTCGACGTCCACCCGCCCGTAGCCCGGCGCAACCTGCGCGTTCACGACGGCGGATCGCACACCGATGCCGCCACCGACCGGCGCCGACGAGATCACGTACCGAGGCGCGTCGCCGAGATCCCACACGAGCATCGGCAGCGCACCCGTACGACAGATCGTCGGCTCCATCCGCGGCGACCGTAGCGGGTACGCTCCGCCGCACAACCAGACGCGGGGTGGAGGGGAAGTCCGGTCGAAGTCCGGCGCTGACCCGCAACCGTAGGCGAGGACCCGTCCTCGCGAGCCGGGATACCTCCACCGTGCGAATGGCTCCACCACACCGCCGTGGGTCTGCGGTGCGGAGCCCGGGTCGCCGCCTGTGAGGGGAGAGTCGGGGTCCCACCCGCCGGCCCCGGCGCCGACAGGAAGGCGTCCCTTGAAACTCTTCCGCAGGATGTCCGCCGGAGTGCTCGGCGCGGGTCTCGCCGCACTCGGCATCGCCGGCATGCCCGGCCCCGCGGCGGCAGCACCGACGTCGGACCCGCCCACCGCGGCCCGCTTCGGCGCGGCATGGATCGCCGGTCAGCTGTCGGCCCACGGCTGGCTGCCGTCGCCGACGGACGCCACCAAGCCCGATCTCAACACGACGGCGTTCGGTGCGCTCGCGCTGGCGTCGACGGGGACCGGCGGCACGGCCGCGACGACCGCGCTCGACTTCGTGAAGTCGCACCTCGACGAGTACGTGAAGGTCGCCGGTGCGGACGCGCCCGCGCCGCTCGCGACGCTGATCCTCGCCGCGACCGCGACGGGACGCGACGCCCGGACGGCGTTCGGCACCGACCTCGTGTCGCGGCTCCAGGCGACCCGCCAGGCGTCGGGCCTGTTCGGTGCCGCCGACGCGCAGTACGACGGCGCCTACCGCCAGGGTCTCGCGCTCGCCGCGCTCGCCGCGGTCGGCGCGAAGGACGCGGCGGCGGTCGCGTGGTTGAGCGCGCAGCAGTGCGACGACGGCGGCTGGATGGCGTTGCGGGCCGACACGGCCGCGCCCTGCCCGGCCTCGGACCCGGCGAACTTCACCGGTGAGGACTCCAACTCGACGGCGATGGCGGTGATGGGGCTCGTCGCCCAGGGCGCGACGCCGGCGCACGACGCGGCCGCGTGGTTCGACACGACGCAGGGCAGCGACGGCGGCTGGGCATACGTCGCCGCGCCGGATCAGGGCAGCGACACCAACTCGACGGCGCTCGCCGTCATGGCGCTGAAGGCGCTCGGCGTGGACGCCCGCTCGGCGCGCTTCACGACGGCGCGGGATCCCGTCGCGCTGCTGATGTCGTTCCAGCTCGGGTGCGAGGGCGGCGTCGACGCCGGCGCGCTGGCCTACCAGCCGGTGCGCGGTGACCTGAGCGCGAACGCGCTGGCGACGGTGCAGGCCGTGCCCGCGCTCGCCGGTACGACGCTGCCGCTCGCCGCGTCGACGTCGCTGTCGCCGGCATCCCCGGCCGCGGTGGCGTGCGCGGCGGCAGCACCCGCGGGTGCGGGTACCGGCACGACGGCACCGACCGCTGGCGCGTCGGCGGGCACACCGCTGGCGAACACCGGCGCGTCCGACACCCTTGTCCTCCTCGCGCTCGCCGGCGCGCTGCTCGTCCTGACAGGCGCGATCGCCGTCGGCAGCACCCACCGATCGAACTCGGCGTAGATCCGTACCGCATGGGTTCAGATCTACGCCGAGTTCGGCGGGGCGCGGCCGTCGCGCTCGCTGTCGTCGCCGGGACCATCGCCGTCCCGGCGGCGACCGGCGCGCCGTCGGCGACATGCGCCGCGGCCGGCGAGATCCGCGTGCGGGTCGTCGTCGACTTCGGCGGCGCGCCCGGCGCGCCCTCCGGCGTGTCCGACGTGTGCGTGCCCGCTGCCGATCGGACGACGGGTGCCGAGTTGCTGGCGGCGCGGGCGCGCCAGCTCGGGACGCCCGCGCCGCGCTACGACGGCGGGCTGCTGTGCGCGATCGACGGCTACCCCGAGACCGGGTGCGGCGACCGCACCTCGGACGGCTACCGGTACTGGTCGTACTGGCACGGCGACGCCGGCTCGTGGACGTACGCGAACGTCGGCCCGGGGAGCTGGAAGCTGCGCGAGGGCGACGTCGAGGGCTGGCACTTCCTGAACGGCGGTCCGGAGTCGAAGGCGTCGCCGCCGGGGGCGGCGGCGACGCCGTGTCCCGCCGTGACCGCGACCACCACGGCGCCGGCGGCGACCGCCGCGCCCGCCGTGCCCGCGCCGGCGCCGGTGGCGACGACCACGGCGCCCGGCCCGGAACCGACGTCGACGGCCGCCGCCGCGGCGGTGACGACGACCCCGCCGGCATCGTCGACCACCTCGTCCACGCGCGCGGCCCCGGTCGAGAACGCGTCGTCGACCCGATCCGGTGACGACGGTGGCGGCGGTGCGCCCGTCGGGTTGCTCGTCGTCGCTGCGGCCGTCGTCGCCCTCGGCGTCGCCGCCGGCGCCCGCTTCCGCCGCCGCGAGGAAATCTGATGGTCCGCGCGCTGCACCCGGCGGCGTGGTGGCTGTGGGCGGTCGCGATGGCGACGGTCGCGATGCGCACGACGAACCCCGTCGTCCTCGCCGCCCTCGTCGCCGTCCTCGCCTATGTCGTCGCCGCGCGTCGCACCAGCGCACCGTGGGCCCGCTCGTTCGGCGCGTTCGTCCGGCTCGCGCTCGTCGTGCTCGCCGCCCGGCTCGTCCTGCAGGTCGTCGTCGGCCAGCGGCTGCCCGGGCACACGGTGTTCGACCTGCCGAGCGTCGACCTGCCGGCGTGGGCTGCGGGCGTGAGCCTCGGCGGACCCGTGACCGTCGAGGCGATCGCCGCCGCGCTGTACGACGGCCTGCGTCTCGCGGTCGTGCTCGCCACGTTCGGCGCGGTCAACAGCCTCGCCGCGCCGCACCGCGTGCTGCGCTGCCTGCCGGGCGCGCTGTACGAGGCCGGCGTCGCCGTCACCGTCGCGGTCTCGTTCGCGCCCGAAGCGGTCACCACGCTGGCACGCGTGCGCGAGGCGCGCCGTCTCCGAGGCAGACCGACACGCGGCATCGCCGGCGTTCGCGGCCTCGGCCTTCCGGTCCTCGAGGGTGCGCTGCAGCGAAGCGTCGACCTCGCCGCGTCGATGGACGCCCGCGGGTACGGCCGGCGGGCCACGGTGACGACGGGCGAGGCGCGGACGGCGACCGCGGCGACCGTCGCCGGGATGCTCGCGCTGTTCCTCGCCAGCTACGGGCTGCTCGACAGCGCCTCGCCGGGCGCGCTCGGGTTGCCGATGCTCGCGCTCGCCGTTGCGCTGCTCGCCGGCGGGCTCGTCGCCGGCGGGCGCCGCGCCATCCGCTCGCGCTACCGCCCCGACCGGTGGCTGGCGAGCGAGTGGGCCGTGGCCGCCGCCGCGGTGACCGCCGTCGCGTGCATCGCCGTCGCCGGACGGGTCGACCCCGCCGCGCTGCGACCGTCGACGAACCCGCTCGTGTGGCCGCCGGTCCCGCTGCTCGCGATCGCGGCCGCCGCGCTCGGTCTCGTGCCCCTCGCTGTCACGGACACGCCGCGATGATCCGGTTCGACCGCGTCACGTTCACCTACACGGGGGCGCCCGCTCCCGCGCTGCGCGACGTCGACCTCGTCGTGCCCGAGGGCGAGTTGTGCCTCGTCGTGGGCCGGACCGGGAGCGGCAAGTCGACGCTGCTGCGGCTGATCAACGGCCTCGTCCCGCACTTCACCGGCGGGCTCCTCGTCGGCCGCGTCACCGTCGGCGGTCGTGACACCCAGGCGTTCGCGCCGCGCGATCTGGCCGACGTCGTCGGCGTCGTCGGCCAGGACCCCGCGGCGACGTTCGTGACCGACGTCGTCGAGGACGAGCTCGCCTACGCGATGGAGAACCTCGGCGTCGCGCCCGACGTGATGCGCCGCCGCGTCGAGGACGCGCTCGACCTGCTCGCCATCGCCGACCTGCGAACGCGGCCGCTGCGCGCCCTCTCGGGCGGCGAGCAACAGCGCGTCGCCATCGGTGCGGCGTTGGCCGCGGGGCCACGCGTGCTCGTCCTCGACGAGCCGACGTCGAGTCTCGACCCGGCCGCGGCCGACGACGTCCTCGCCGCGCTCACCCGCCTCGTCCACGACCTCGGGGTGACGGTCGTGCTCGCCGAGCATCGGCTCGAGCGCGTCGTGCAGTACGCGGACCGCGTCGTGCAGCTCCCCGGCAATGGCGCGCCCCCGGTCGTCGGCGCGCCCGCCGACGTGATGGCGACGTCACCGGTCGCGCCGCCAGTCGTGCGCCTCGGGCGCGTCGCCGGGTGGACGCCGCTCCCACTGTCCATTCGCGACGCCCGCCGCCACGCCCAACCGCTGCGTGACCGTCTCGGCGCCGACCTACCCCCGCGCCTGCACGTCGCCGGTGACGTGGTCGCGCACGTGCACGACCTCGAGGCGCGTTACGGCGACGTCGTCGCGCTGCGCGATGTCGGCGTCGACCTCCGGCGCAACGAGGTCGTCGCGGTCATGGGACGCAACGGCGCCGGCAAGTCGACGCTCCTCGCCCACCTCGTCGGTCTGCGCGCGCCGGCGCGCGGCACCGTCGTGGTCGACGGCCGCGCGCCCGCGTCGCTGAAGCCGCGCGACGCCGTGCGCCTCGTCGGGCTCGTGCCCCAGGATCCCGGGCTGCTGCTGTACGGCGAGTCCGTCGACGACGAGTGCACGACGGCCGATCGCGAGGGCGCGCTGCCAACGGGGACGACGCGCGCCGCGCTCGACCGCGTGCTGCCGGAGGGACTGGAGGGCGGCCGCCACCCGTCGGACCTGTCGGAGGGCCAACGGCTCGGACTGGCGCTCGCCGTGGTGCTGGCGTCGGCACCGCCGCTCGTGCTGCTCGACGAGCCGACACGCGGACTCGACTACAACGCGAAGGCACGCCTCGTGACGGTGTTGCGGGCCCTCGCCGGCGAGGGCCACTGCGTCGTGCTCGCCACGCACGACGTCGAGCTCGTCGCTGAGCTGGCCGACCGCGTGCTCGTGCTGGCCGACGGCGAGATCGTGACCGACGGGCCGGCACGCGAGGTCGTGTGCCACTCCCCCGTGTTCGCGCCGCAGGTCGCGAAGATCCTGTCGCCGTCGGAGTGGCTGACGGTGGCCGAGGTCGAGGCGGCGCTGGCGTGACCGCAGTCGCGACGGCGAACAGGGTCGACGCCGTCCCGCTGCGCGGCCGGTCGGCGGTCCTCCTCGCGCTCGCATCCGCGTTGGGCCTGGTCGGGTTCGGCTGGCCGCTGCTCGCCGGCCCCGACAAGGCGCACTCCGAGGTGCTCTCGCACGCCGGCGACGCACCGTGGCTGTTCGTCGCGCTCCTCCCGCTCCTGCTCGCCGTTGTCCTCGCCGAGCTCTCTGAGGGCGCACTCGACGCCAAGGCCGTCGCGCTGCTCGGCGTCCTCGCCGCCATCGGCGCGGTCATGCGCCTGCCCAACGGCGGGATGACGGGGTTCGAGCCGCTGTTCTTCCTGATGATCCCGGCCGGGCGCGTGTTCGGCCGCGGGTTCGGCTTCGTACTCGGCGCGCTCACGATGTTCGCCAGCGCGCTCGTCACCGCCGGCGTCGGACCGTGGCTGCCGTTCCAGATGTTCGGCGCCGCGTGGGTCGGCTTCTTCGCCGGCTGCCTCCCCCGCCGGTTCCACGGCCGCGCCGAGGTCGTGCTGCTCGCGGCGTACGGCGTCGTCGCCGGCCTGGCGTACGGGCTGCTGCTCAACATGTGGTTCTGGCCGTTCGCCATCAGCCCCGGCACCGGCCTCTCGTTCGTCCCCGGCGACGCGCTCGTCGACAACCTCCGCCGCTTCTGGGCGTTCCACCTCGCGACGTCGCTCGGCTGGGACATCCCCCGCGCGTTCACGAACTGCGTCCTCGTTCTCGCGCTCGGGCGCCCGGTCCTGGCCGCGCTGCGCCGCGCCGAACGACGGGCGGCGTTCGGCGCCGTCGCCGAGTTCGCCGAACCGGTCGCTTCGTAGAATCGCGCTGTGCCCGACCCGCCGGACCCGTCGCGGCGCGCGCCCGACCGGGTGCTCGGCGTGGGGCTGGTGGCGATCGCGGTGGTCGCGCTCGTGTTGCGCGTCGTCGCGCTCGGTGCACACCTGCCGCGTCTGATCGCGCCCGACGAGCCGACCGTGATGGATCGCGCGCTCGAGCTGCTCCACGGTCATGCGCCGACGTCGTGGGACTGGCCGCAGGGTGCGATGTCCGTGCTCGCTGCGCTCGTGGGCGCGGCGCGCGCGTTGACGCCGTGGGCGGACGGGACGCCCTGGCTGTTCGGTCGAGTGGTCTTCGCGCTCGTCGGCGTGCTCGCCGTCGTCTTGACCGGAGTGCTGGGCGCCGCGCTCACCGGCGCCGACGCCCATCCGCGGCGCCGCCGCCTCGTCGCGTGGATCGCATCCGGCCTGCTGGCGGTGTCGTGGCTGAGCGTGCGGCTGAGCCGGTCGATCCAGCCCGATCACCTCCAGCTCGTGTTCGTGCTCGGCGCGCTGCTGTGCGCGCTGCGCTACGACCGGCGAACGCCGCGCTCGACATGGTGGCTCGCCGGTGCCGGGGTGCTCGCCGGCGCCGCCGGCGCGACGAAGTACCTCGGCGTGCTCGTCGCCGTCCCCGCGGCGCTGTTCGTCGTGCAACGCCGGCGAGCGGGCGCCGGGCGCGACCTCGCGGTGCTGGCGGCGACGACCGTCGCGGGTTTCTTCGCGCTGGCGTGGGGCGCGCTCGCCCAGCCGGGCGCGTTCTGGGACGGGCTGACCGGGCAGTTCGGCCACCAGGCCGGCGGCCATCCCGGCTACGAAGGGCAGTCGACCGGCTGGTGGTTCCACGCGACGACGTCGCTGCCGGGGAACTGGGGGTGGGGCGTCACCGTCCTCGCCGCGCTCGGGACGATCGCCGCGCTGGTCGACGGCGACCGGCGCGAGCGGGTCATCGCGCTGTTCGCCGTCGGCCTGTTCGCGGTCGTCGGGCTGTCGCGCGTCGAGTTCCCCCACTACATGGTCGTCGTGCTGCCGCTGCTCGCCGTCCTCGCCGCGTCACTCGTCGCCCGGGTCGTCGACCACGCCGCGCCGGCCTACGCGGCGATCGCGCTCGCCGGCATCGTGCTGCTGCTCGTCCCGACGATCGCCGACGACGTGCGCCTCGTGCGCGCGCAGGACGCGACCGACACGCGCGAGCTCATCGACCCGTTCCTGCGTTCCCTCCGCGGACCGGTCGTCACCGAGTGGTACGCGTCGCTCCCCGACACCGGGACCGCCATCGGTGACGTCCCTGCATTCCCCGACGTCGTGCACTGCAACTGCTACCTCGTGCTGTCGTCGTACCGCGAGGACCGCTATCGCCGCCGTCCCGACAAGTACGCGAAGGAGATCGCCGCCTACGACCGGGTGCGCGCCGCCGGCAGCGTCGTGCGCGTCATCGGCCCGCATCCGCGCCTTGCGTACAACTGGGACGTGCTCCCGCGGTGGGGGCTCGACCGCGTGCCGCTCACCGGCGACATCAGCGCGGTCGGACCGACGATCACGGTCCTCGACCTCCGACGATGATCCGCGACGTCTTCGAGTACGGGCCCGGCATCCCGCGGTACCTCGGGATGTGGGTCGTGCTCACCCCGCTCGTCGTCGTCACGCTCGTGCGGGCGCGCGTGCGCGCCGGCGCCGTCGTCGCGGTGCTCGTCTCCACGCTCCCGTCGCTCAACCGGAACCCGCCGTCGTGGTTCGGCTTCCCGCTGCGATGGATCGTCCTGACCGCGTCGGCCGCGTACCTCGCCGGCTGGTTGGTCGCCCGCGTGCGCGCCGCCCCTCCGACTTTTTCGCCGAATCCGCCCTCTGAGGGCGGGTCTGCGCGCAAAGGTCGATGGTTGGTGGCCGCGCTCGTCGCCCTCACGCTCGCGCTACGGGTGCCGCTGGCGTGGTGGGATCCCGGGATCAGCCAGATCGGCACGTCGACCGAGCGAGCGACGAACCAGTTGCTCGACGGGCGCAACCCGTACCCGCTGCCCAACCCGGACGCCGACTTCGGGACGTACCAGTATCCGGCCGGCACCCTGCTCGCCCACACGCCGCTCGTCTGGGCGGTGCCGGACGAGGTCGCCGGCGAGGAGCACATCGGGCTGCGCGCCACGCTCTGGCTCACCGATGCCGTCGCGACGGCGCTGCTCACGACGGCGGTCGGGCCACTGGCCGGGTTCGTCTACGCCGTGCATCCGACGCTCGTGCGCGAGTCCGGGCTCACCGTCGCGAACGACGTGCTGCTCGCGCTGTTCGTCGCCGCCGCCGCGATCGCGCTGTCGAGGCGCCGGACGCTCGCCGCCGGCGTCCTGGCCGGGGTCGCCGTCAGCATCAAGCCCGCCGCGGTGCTCGCGGTGCCCGTGCTCCTCGTGGCCGTCGGGTGGCTGCCCGCGCTCGCGTCGCTCGCCGTCCCCGCGGTCCTGCAGCTCCCGTTCCTGCTGTGGCAGTCGCCGGGACTGCACCCGTTCCGCGGACTGCTCGAGCCGGCGACCCGCAACGAGTCGCTCGTGGTGCTGCGCGAGTCGACGTGGTACCCGCTCTACCGCGCCGTCGGGCACAGCAACGGCGTGCGGTCGCTCGTCGCCCTCGCCGGCATCGCGGTCGCGGGTGTCGTTGCGCTGTGGGCGGGACGTGAGCTGCGCCGACGCGGGACGACGCTGTCGCGCGCCGCCGCCGCGCTCGCGCTCCCGCTGTTCGTGTCGTACGCGCTCGCGGGCACGCCGCGCACGAACTACCAGGACTGGTACCTGACCGCCTTCGTGATCGTCGTCGCGCTCGACCGCCGGCGCGGCTACGACTCGCGCAGCAGCCAGGCGACGTTGCCGCCGAACAGCAGCGGGTCGGTGTCCGGAGCCACCGAGCAGGCGGCGACGTAGTCGTCGACCGGGCGGCGGACGCCTTCGGCGTGCGGCCAGTCCGAGCAGAACATGAAGAGATCGCCGGCGTGACGGATCAGCACGTCGGGGCGCTCGTAACCGAACGCGGCGATGCGAACGTGGTCGCGGATGTACTCGCTCGGGCGGCGGTCGAGCGTCGACAGCGGCCGGCCGTTGAAGCGGGCGTGGAAGTCGAACCCACCGTCGAGCACGAGCAGGAACTGCGGCACCCAGATCGCCGACAGCTCCATCACGCCGATGCGGAGGTCGGGATGGCGGGCGAACACGCCGTTGACGGCGAGGTCGGCGAGCGCGAGTGCCGGCGCGGTCGACAGGAACACCGACGACAGCACAGGGTTGACGACGTCGGGGTCGCCGTCGTACCAGCCGTCGCCGAACGGGTGCGGGAACGCGCTCACGTGGAACACCGGCGTGATGCCGCGGTCGACGAACGCCCGCCACGCGCGGTCGAGGTCGGGGTGCGACAGCCGCTTCCCGTCGACGAGCGCGGGTGCCACCATCGCCAGGCGCAGGCCGGCGCGCTCGAGCGATGCGAGCTCGTCGTCCAACCAGTCGAGGTCGCGCAGCGTGACGTGGGCGACGGGCTCGAGCCGGCCGCGAGTGTCGGCGCGCACCGACGCCGCCCACCGGTTCCACGCCCGCATGTTCACCGTCTGCGCCCGCACGTCGCCCTCGAGCGGGCGCTCCCACAGCAGCCCGAAGTTGGGGAAGACCACCGACCGCTCGATGCCCCACGTGTCGAGCTGCGCGGCCCGCGCCGCCGGGTCCCAGTGCTCGCGCGGGAGGGCATCGTCGTACGCGATCTCGGCAGGCAGCCCGTCGCGCACCCGGCCCCGGTACGCGGCCATGGCGTCGACGTCGCCCGGGTGGTGGACCTCGACCAGGTGGACGGTGCGGTCGCCGTGGCGCAGCCACGTGTGACCGAGGGCG
>DASSOZ010000080.1:0-17652 GCA_035700105.1 Acidimicrobiales bacterium | reverse complement strand
TGCGATGGGTTCGGCCGCTTGGGCGTCGAGCCCACCGGACGCCTGTCTCGGCTGCGATGGGTTCGGCACGTTGGGCGTCGAGCCCACCGGACGCCTACACTTGTCGACCGCCCTGTTTCGTCCGGTTGTAGGAGCGCGTCCGATGTCGAATGAAGTCACTCTCGCTGCCGAGACCGGGCGCACGCTCGGGTCGTCGTCCTCGCGGCGGCTGCGCAAGTCGGGGCGCATCCCGGCGGTCGTCTACGGCCATGGCATGGAGCCGCTCGCGGTGAGCGTCAGCGGTCGTGACCTCCGGGCCGCGCTGTCGACCGACGCCGGTCTCAACGCCCTCATCACGCTCACGGTCGGGGGCGACTCGCACCTCGCCGTCGCCAAGCAGCTGCAGCGGTCGGCCGTGCGTGGTGTCGTCGAGCACGTCGACTTCCAGATCGTGCGCCGCGACGAGATCATCGCCGCGGAGGTCCCGATCCACCTCGTCGGCACCGCCGAGCAGGTCATCAAGGCCGACGGCGTCGTCGGCCAGGAGCTCAACGCGCTGACCGTCCACGCCACGCCGGGGTCGATCCCGGCGGCGATCGAGGTCGACGTCACCGGGCTCGAGCCGGGCGGCACGATCCGCGTCTCCGACCTCTCGCTGCCGTCGGGCGTCACCACCGATGTCGACCCCGAGTCGCCGGTCGTCTCCGCGACGATCTCCGCCCTCGAGATCCCCGAGCCCGTCGCCGCCGAAGAGGGCGAGGGCGCCGAGGGCGAGGGCACCGAGGCCGGCGAGGGCGAGACGGCGGCGCGCGACGAGGCGACCGCCGAGGCCGAGGCGTCGGGCGACGTCGACGCCGGCGGCGACTCCGCCGAGTAGGTGCTGCGCGGCGGGCGCACCGGGCGCACCGGGACACCTGCCGACCTCCTGGTCGTCGGCCTCGGCAACCCCGGCGCCGAGTACGAGCGGTCGCGCCACAACGTCGGCGCCGAGACGGTCGCGCTGCTCGCCGAGCGTCACGGAGAGAAGCTGAAGAAGGGCAAGGAGCTCGCGCTCGTCGCCGAGGTCCGCATCCCGGCCGGCGGCGCGAGCAAGCGCGTCGCCCTCGGCTGGCCGCAGACCTACTACAACGACTCGGGCCTCTCCGTCGTCAAGCTCGTGCAGCGCTTCGGCATCGACGACTGGACCCGTCTCGTCGTCGTCCACGACGAGCTCGACCTCCCGCCCGGTGCGCTCCGCGTCAAGGAAGGCGGCGGGCTCGCGGGCAACAACGGCCTGCGCTCGATCAAGGCGCACCTCAAGACCGACGAGTTCGTCCGCATCCGCATCGGTGTCGGCAAGCCGCCCGACCCGCGGCGCGGCGCCGACCACGTCCTCAAGCGCCCGGGCAAGGCGGAGCGCACCGAGCTCGACATCGTCGTCCAGGAGGCGGCCGACGCCGTCGAGACGATCCTGACCGACGGCATTTCGGCCGCCATGACCCGATTCAACCGGGATCGCGCCTGAGAAATCCGGGTATCGGTCGCCCCGCTCGACCCGCCTCCAGCGTAGGGTCGACCTCGGAGATCGACTGCACGGACGTAGGCCTTCTCCATCGAGCGAAGCCCCAGCGGTTGCGGAGTGCGCCGGCTTCGGCCGGCGTCCTTCGCGCCTGCACACCGGTAGCCTGGACGGCCGCATGACGTCCCCGCTGGAGCCGCTCCCGCCGCTGCTGCGCGGCGAGCCGGCGCTGGCGGGCATCGCCGGGGAGCGGGCCGGCGTCCTGGCCGTGAACGACGCCGGCCGGGCGTTCACCGTCGCCGGTCTCGCCCATCTCACGCAGCGGCACCCGATCGTCGTCGCTGTCGCGACCACCACCGAGGCCGAGCGGCTCGCCGCCGACCTGCGCGCCTTCCTCGGCGGCGACGCCGTCGATGTCTTCCCGGCGTGGGAGACGCTGCCGTTCGAGCGCGTCAGTCCGAGCGTCGAGACGATGGGCCGCCGCCTCCGCGTCATGTGGCGGCTGAAGGACCCGATGCGCATGCCGCGCGTCCTCGTCGCACCGGTGCGCGCGCTCGTGCAGCGGCTCGGCCCGCACGTCGAGGACGTCGAGCCGATCACCGTCGAGCCCGGCGCGCAGATCGACCCGACGAGGCTCGTCGAGGACCTCGTGCGCGCCGGCTACCGGCGCGAGTACCAGGTCGAGCACCGCGGCGAGGTGGCGGTCAGGGGCTCGATCGTCGACGTGTTCCCCTCGACCGCGGACGTCCCGGTGCGCATCGACCTGTGGGGCGACGAGGTCGACCGCCTTACCGAGTTCAGCGTCAGCGACCAGCGCGCTACCGACGACGTGGCGTGCGTCGAGTTGTTCCCGTGCCGCGAGCTGCTGCCGACCGACGACGTGCGCGAGCGCGCCGAGCGGCTGATCCGCGGCGAGCCGTGGGGCCGTGAGCAGTGGGAGCGCCTCGCCGAGGGCCAGACGTTCGACGGCATGGAGTCGTGGCTGCCGTGGCTGACCGAGGGCGAGCACGTGCTGTTCGACCTCGTCGATCGCGACGCGCAGATCCTGCTCGTCGAGCCCCGCCGCATGCGCGACCGCGCCGCCGACCTGCTCGCCGAGGAAACCGACCTCGCCAACGCGCTGGCGTCGACATGGGGCGCAGCGAGTCGCGAGACATGGCCGCAGCTGCACCTGCCGTTCGACCGCCTCCTCACGCACACCGACGCACCCGTGTGGAGCGTCTTGGCCGTGCCCGAGGGTCCGCAGACGGTCGTCGTGCCGACCCAGGGGTGGGACCCCGTCGTGGGCGACGGCCGCAAGCTCGTCGACGAGTTGCGCCACCTGCTCGACGACGGGTGGCGGGTGGTCGTCGCCGCCGACGGCGAGGGCAGCGCGGCGCGCATCAGCCAGCTGCTGCGCGACGAAGGGCTCGCGCTCGAGCACGGCAGCGTGGTCGTCCAGCCGCTCGAGCGCGGCTTCAAGCTCGCATCCATCAAGCTCGCCGTGCTCGCCGAGAGCGACGTCACCGGGCGTCGGCGCGCGCACCGGCGGGCGCGCCCGCAGGCGCGGCGCACCGACGCGACGAGCTTCTTCGAGGATCTCCAGCCGGGCGACTACGTCGTCCACCACCAGCACGGTGTCGCCCGCTACGGCGGGATGGTCACGCGGGCGATCGGCGGCGTCGAGCGCGACTACCTCCTGCTCGAGTACCGCGGCGACGACAAGCTCTACGTCCCGAGCGACCAGATCGACGCGGTCCGGCGCTACACCGGCGGCGAGACGCCGACGCTCAACCGCATGGGCGGCGCCGACTTCGAGCGCAGCAAGTCGCGAGTGCGCAGCGCGGTGCGCCAGATCGCGCAGGAGCTCGTCGTCCTGTACCAGACGCGCGTCAACTCGCCCGGCCACGCGTTCCCCGACGACACACCGTGGCAGCACGAGATGGAGGCGGCGTTCCCGTACAAGGAGACGCCCGACCAGCTCAAGGCCATCCGCGACGTCAAAGCCGACATGGAGCAGGCGCGGCCGATGGACCGCCTCGTGTGCGGCGACGTCGGCTTCGGCAAGACCGAGGTCGCGATCCGTGCGGTCTTCAAGGCGATCCAGGACGGCAAGCAGGCGGCGGTGCTCGTCCCGACGACGCTGCTCGCGCAGCAGCACTTCACGACGTTCTCCGAGCGCTTCGCCGGGTACCCGATCCGGGTCGAGGTCCTCAGCCGCTTCCTCACGCCGGGCCAGGCGAAGAAGGTGATGGACGGGCTCACCGACGGCACCGTCGACGTCGTCATCGGCACGCACCGGCTGCTCTCCGGTGACATGACGTTCAAGGATCTCGGCCTGCTCGTCGTCGACGAGGAGCAGCGGTTCGGCGTGCAGCACAAGGAGGCGATCAAGAAGCTGCGCACGAACGTCGACGTGCTCACGCTCACGGCGACGCCGATCCCCCGCACGCTCGAGATGTCGTTGACCGGCATCCGCGACCTCACGCTGCTCACGACGCCGCCGGCGGATCGCATGCCGATCCTCACCTACGTCGGCGAGTACGACGAGCGCGCCGTCGCCGAGGCGATCCGGCGCGAGCTGCTGCGCGAGGGACAGGTGTTCTTCGTCCACAACCGCGTGCAGGACATCGAGCGCGTCGCCACGCAGCTGAAGGGCCTCGTGCCCGAGGCCCGCATCGCGATCGCGCACGGGCAGATGGACGAGGGCACGCTCGAACGCGTCGTCCTCGACTTCTGGGAGGGCGAGTACGACGTCCTCGTGTGCACGACGATCATCGAGGCGGGCATCGACATGCCGACGGTCAACACGCTCGTCGTCGACCGCGCCGACCGCCTCGGTCTCGGTCAGCTCCACCAGCTGCGCGGCCGCGTCGGGCGCGCCGGTCAGCGCGCCTACGCGTACCTGTTCGTGCCGGAGAACCGCGAGCTCACCGAGCAGGCATACGAGCGGCTGAAGACCATCGGCGAGCAGACCGAGCTCGGCTCCGGGTTCAAGATCGCCATGCGCGACCTCGAGATCCGCGGCGCCGGCAACCTCCTCGGCGAGTCGCAGTCGGGCCACATCGCCGCCGTCGGCTACGACCTCTACATGCAGATGGTGAGCGAGGCCGTCGCCGAGCTGAAGGGCGAGCCGCTGCACGAGCCGGCCGAGATCAAGATCGACATCGACGTCGACGCCTTCCTCCCGCCCGACTACATCGCCCGCGAGGACCTGCGCATCGAGGCGTACCGCCGGCTGGCCACCGTCACGTCGCAGGGCGAGGTCGACGACATCCGCACCGAGTGGGAGGACCGCTACGGGCCGGTGCCGCCGGCGGCAGAGGCGCTGCTCGACGTGGCCCGCCTGCGGGCCGAGTGCGCTCGGGTCGGCGTCCGCGAGCTGACGGTGGTGCGCAACACCGCCCGTCTCTCGCCGCTGCGCCTCAAGACGAGCCAGTCGATCCGCCTGAAGCGACTCGTCCGGGACGCGGTGTACAAGGAGGACATCGGCCAGGTGGTCCTGCCGGTCAAGGGGAGCGGCGTCGACGTCGCCCGTGCCCTGGTCACCCTGCTCGGTGAACTGGTCCCTGCGGACGAGGACGCCGACTTTCCGCTCCCGGCCGCTCGGGCCTAGCGTCGTGACCCGCATGCGCAAGCCCCCCGCCGTACTCGTCTCCTTCGTCGCGCTCGTCGCGCTGGTCTCGGGCGTCGCCGCGTGCGGCAGCGTCGAGCCGACGGCGGCCACCGTCAACGGCCACCGCATCAGCCGCGACACCGTCGACACCGAGCTGCGCCAGATCCGCGACAACAAGGCGTACCGCGACGCGCTCGGGCTCGGGAAGATCGAGGGCTCGGGCAAGGCGGGGACGTTCGACGCCGAGTTCGCCGCCCAGGTCGTGACGCTGCAGATCTACTACGAGCTCGTCGACGAGGAGCTCGACCGCCGCAACATCGACATCAGCGACAAGGACATGAGCGACGCGCGGAAGTCGGCCGAGAACAGCCTCGGCGCCGATCCGCAGACCGGGCAGGCGGGCGCCGACGCCGCCGCCAAGGGCAAGAAGGTCCTCGAAGGGTTCTCGCAGGACTACCAGGAGACGCTCGTGCGGCGTGAGGCGGCCGTGGCCAAGCTCTCGGACGCGCTGAGCAAGACCGACACGAGCGACGCCGCGCTGCAGAAGTACTACGACGAGCACAAGGACCAGTACACCGAGGTGTGTGCCAAGCACGTCCTCGTCGACACGAAGGAGGCGGCCGACGCGGTCGCCGGCCAGCTGCGGGGCGGCGCCGACTTCGCCACGGTCGCCAAGGCGCAGTCGAAGGACCCGTCGGCGGCGCAGAACGGTGGCGACCTCGGCTGCGAGCTGGCGTCGTCGTACGTCGCCGAGTTCCAGCAGGCCGTGCTCACCCAGCCGCTCGACCAGATCGGCGACCCGGTGCAGACGCAGTTCGGCTGGCACGTGGTGCTGGTGACGTCGCGCACACCGAAGCCGTTCGCCGACGTGAAGGACCAGATCCGCCAGCAGGTCGGCTCGTCGTCGGGCAGCGCCGTCAACGACTGGCTCGTCAGCGCGATCAAGAAGGCGAAGATCAGCGTCGACAAGCGGTTCGGCACGTTCGACCGGACGCCGTCGTCGGGCCAGCTGCCGCGGGTCGTGCCGCCGGCGTCGGCGACGACGTCGACGACCGCCGCTCGATGACCGCCGCCTCCGGTGCGTGATCAGCGCCGCTTTCGGTGAGTTCGGTGCGCTCCAGCGGGCCGAACTCACCGAAAGTGATCGTGGTGGGACTCGGGCCCGCCGGTCCCGAGCTGCTGACGGCGGCCACGCTCGAGGCGCTCGCGACGTTCGAGTCGGCGCGATGGGTGCGCACGACGCGCCACCCGTGCGCCGACGCGTTCACCTGGACCGGCTCGTTCGACTCCGTCTACGACGGGGCGGCGTCGGTCGACGACGTCTACCCCGCGATCGTCGACGCACTGGTGGACGCCGCGAGCGCGTCCGACGGCGCCACGGTGCTGTACGCCGTCCCCGGCTCGCCGCGTGTGGCCGAGCGCAGCGTCGAACTGCTCGTCGCCGACGGCCGGATCGACGTCGAGGTGCTCCCGGCGCTGTCGTTCCTGGATCTCGCCTGGGTGCGGCTCGGTGTCGACCCGCTGCGCGACGGCGTGCGGGTGGTCGAGGGCCACGACTTCGCGGTGCAGGCAGCGGGAGAGCGCGGACCGCTGCTCGTGTCGCACTGCCATTCACGCGAGGTCCTCTCCGACATCAAGCTCGCGTTCGGTGACTCGGTGCCGGCCACGGTCACCGTGATCCAACGCCTCGGGCTGGCCGACGAGGGGATCTTCGACGTGGCCGGCGCCGACCTCGACCGGGCCTTCGAGCCCGACCACCTCACGTCGCTCTGGATCCCGACGCTCGCCGCGCCCGTCGGCGCGGAGCTCGTGCGGTTCGCGGAGCTCGTGCGCACCCTGCGAGAGCGCTGCCCGTGGGATCGCGAGCAGACCCACCAGACGCTCACGCGGCACCTCCTCGAGGAGGCCTACGAGGTGCTCGAGACGATCGAATCGCTGCCGGCGTCGTACCCCGAGCTCGAGGAGGAGCTCGGCGATCTCCTGTTCCAGGTGTACTTCCACGCCGCCATCGCCGCCGAGCAGGGCGAGTTCACGCTCGCCGACGTCGCCCGGGGCATCCACGACAAGCTCGTGCGCCGCCACCCGCACGTCTTCGCCGACGTCGACGCCGACTCGTCCGAGCAGGTCGTGCGCAACTGGGAGGAGATCAAGCGGGCCGAGGGCGGCGGCCACACCGAGGGCTACCGCGAGCAGCGCCGCCGGGTCCTCGACGCGTGGATGGCGACGTTCGAATCGCGCTGACCGCCGGGCTCAGCGCGGCGCGTCCTGCGTCGCCAGCCACATCGTCGTGCCGTGGCGCAGCACGCCGGCCAGCGCGGGACGCTCCCACAGCCCGTCGAGCGGCGCGGCCACGTCCGGACGGCCGCTCACGTAGAAGCACGGGAGCACGACGCGGAGCCACGACGGCTCCGCCAGCAGCAACGCCGCCAGCGTGTACTGCTCCGACCACCACGCCCCGAGGAACGTGTCGGGGTAGTCGTCCGGCAGGTAGATGTCGTGGATGCCGACGAGCACGCCCGGGGGCAGCTCGGGCAGCACGTCGAGGAAGAAGGCGACGCAGTCCGAGTTCGGGAACACGCGGTGCGACCCGTCGAAGAACACGATGTCGCCCGCGGCGAGCCCGTCGAAGACCGTCTCGAGGTCGGCGAGCTCGAGTGGACGGCGGACGATCTCGTCACACAGCGCGTCGACCTCGGCGCGGGGGTGCGGGTCGATCGACGTGATGTGCGTGGCCACGCCCGCGTCGCGCCGGGCACGCGCGACCACCTTGGTCGACTGGCCCGATCCGATCTCGACGTAGCGAGCGGGTCCGCGCAGGCGCGTGTAGCCGTAGAGCGACACGGTGTCGAGCCCGACGAGCCACTCGTTGATCCAGCACGGCTCGGGCCCGTCGACGCCGGTGGCCGGTACCGCGGCCAGGTCGTCGACGTACGACGCGAGGTCGACGACCTCGGAGCGGAACGCCGCGTCACGTGCCCCGAACGCGGCGGCGAGCCGCGCGTGCGGCGGACGACCGTGGCCCCAGCGTGAGCGCAGCTCGGCGGTCGGCGCGTACTCGAAGGTGAGCGAGTACCCGCGGTGGTCGCGCCGGCGGCGGAACAGTCGCCGCGAGGCGTCGCGCGTGGAATGGATGTCGAGCACGCGTCACGTCAACGGCGCAACGGGGTGACTTCTCGCGCGCTACAGCTCGAACAGCAGGTGGTGCCCGAGGTCGCCGATGAGGTCGGGGATCATGTGCCGCTTGGAGAACCGCCACGCGTCGGCGTGACGCTCGAACTCGTCGTGGTAGCGGCCGGCGATGATCGGTTGGAGCGCGAGCTCGCCGGGCACGGCCTGCAGCACGGTGAAGTAGGACCGGCACGTCGCACGGCCGGCGACCGAGTCGACCTCGACGACGAGGTTCGTCGTGACGTGCTTCGTCTTGGGCGTACCGTCGTCGTCGTAGCGGCGCGTCGAGCGCTCGTACATCGCCCGCACCGCGTCGGCACCCCGCACGGGGTTGCCGCCCTCACCGCTCACGTCGGCGTCGGCGAGCAGCGCGGCGACGCCGTCGAAGTCGCCGGCGTCGATGCGCTCGGCGTAGGCATAGACGAGGTTCGTGATCGCCACGTGGTCGTCGGACACGTCCGGAACGTACGCTTCCGAGCATGGCTGGGGTGGAAACGGCGACGCGCGGCTCGTCGCTGCACGACGAGGCCCGCACGTTCCTCCGCCACCCGAACAGCCGCCTGCTCATCGCCGCGACCGCGACCGCGCTCACCGTCCGCATCGCCCTCGGTGGCTGGCGCCCGGCCGACGCGCTCGTCGCCGCGGTGATCCTCGGCGTCGAGCCGCTCACCGAGTGGCTCATCCACGTCTTCCTGCTGCACGCCCGACCGAAGACGATCGCCGGCCGGCGCGTCGACCTCCTCGCCGCCCGCAAGCACCGCGCCCACCACGCCGACCCGCGCGCCGTGGACCTCATCTTCGTGCCGAAGCAGGTGCTGTACGGCGCGCTGCCCGGCGCGCTCGTGCTCTACGGCCTGCTGCTGCGCGACCTGCGGCTGGCCGCCACCGCCGTCCTCGTCAGCTACGCGATGCTCACGCTCTACGAGTGGACGCACTTCCTCATCCACTCGCGCTACCTGCCGAAGGGCCGCTACTACCGCTACATCTGGCGGGCGCACCGGCTGCACCACTACCGCAACGAGAACTACTGGTTCGGCGTCACGATCCACCTCGCCGACCACGTGCTGCGCACGTTCCCGGGCCGCGAGGACGTCCCGCTGTCGCCGACGGCGCGCACCCTCGGCGTCGAGCCGGCGCCCGAGAACGTGTCAGCCGCGTAGCTCGCGCCGCAGCGACGCCATCGTCGCCTGCATCGTCGACACCACCTTCTCGTAGAGGTTGTCGACGACACCGTCGTCGTCGGCCGCGTCCGGCCCGTAGCCGTGGTCGATCGGCTCACCGAGCTGGACGATCGACCGGGTGGGCATCGGGACGGTCGGCCAGCCGAGTGACAGGCCGGTCGGCGCGCCGAGGACGATCGGCATCACCTTCACCCGCATCGGCTTCAGCCACGGCATCCACCGCACGAGCGACTCGCCGCGCGACAGCACCATGATCGAGTCCTGCACGCCGCAGGCGGTCACCGGCACGATCGGCACGCCGGTGCGCAGCGCGAGCCGGACGAAGCCCTTGCGCCCGGCGAAGTCGATGGTGTCGCGCGCCGACCACGGCCGGAACGCCTCGTGGTCGCCGCCGGGGTAGACGACGACGGGCGCCCCCGCTCGCAGCGCCCGCTCGGCGTCGACCGGGTTGGCGTCGAGCGCGCCCGTCTTCGACATCACGGTGCCGACGCCGGGCAGTGACAGGAAGAACGAGTGGAACAGCCCGTACACGGGCTCCTCGTAGCCGCGCTCGCGCCACCACGCGGTGAGCAGGATCGGCAGGTCCGGCGGCGTCGCACCGCCGTTGTGGTTGCCGGCGAGCAGGAACGGTTCGCCGACCGCGGGCAGCGACTCGAACCCGCGCACGTCCGGCCGGTACCACTTCGTGTACACGTCGAGCAGCGGGGTCACCCGCTCGAGGAACTCGGGGTCGCGGCCGGCGCCGATGGGATCGGGGTCAACGTGCACGGTTTCGTCTCCTCGTGGGTTTCAACGACGCCGCCGTGTGCTCGGCGAGCGACGTCCACGCCGACCCGCTCGGGAGGTCGACGCCGGCGGTGTCCAGCAGGACCAAGCCGAGCGGGATCGCCATGAACAGCGTCGCCACCGCGTTCGCGTCGACGGACGGGTCGACGTCGCCGGCCGACTGCGCCTCCTTGACCGCCCGCGTCAGCGCGTCCAGCCGTTCGGACTGGAACCGCCGCAGCACCTCGCCCACCGCAGGGTTCCGGCGGGCGGCGACGTGCGCCTCCAGCACGAGGGCGCGCATCGCGCCCGACTCGGCGTCGGTGAACCGCGCCGAGAGGGCGCCCAGGTCTGCGCCCGTCGCCGCCTCGACCGCTGCGTCCTGCAGCGACGCGAGGATGCGCTCGACGACGGCGAGCAGCAGTTCGGCCTTGTCGCGGAAGCGGCTGTAGATCGCGCCGGTCGTGAAGCCGGCGGCGCGGGCGATATCGGCGAGCGTCGCACCCTCGTAACCCCGCTCGGCGAACACGTCGGCGGCGGCGTCGAGCAGCCGCTGCCGGGTGTCGATCATAATGACCATTATCATCCGACGCACGGAGAGGGGTCAACCCCGTTCCGGGCCGGCCATGTAACTTTGGCAACATCAACAACAGGAGCAACAGGCGCGCATGAGTTCCATCGAGCACGTCGTCGGCCGCCAGGTCCTCGACTCCCGCGGCAACCCCACCGTGGAGGTCGAGGTCTTCCTCGACAGCGGCGCCCAGGGCCGGGCCATCGTCCCGTCGGGCGCCTCGACCGGCCGGTTCGAGGCGGTCGAGCGGCGCGACGGGGGCAGTCCGTACGGCGGCAAGGGCGTGCTCGGCGCGGTCGACAGCGTGAACAACGAGATCGCCGACGCCATCGGCGGGCTCGAGGCGCTCGACCAGCGCACGGTCGACCGGGCGATGCTCGACCTCGACGCCACCGACAACAAGGGCCGCCTCGGCGCCAACGCCATCCTCGGCACGTCCCTCGCCGTCGCCAAGGCCGCCGCCCACGAGCTCGAGATCCCGCTGTACCGCTACGTCGGCGGCGCCAACGCCCACGTGCTGCCGGTCCCGATGATGAACGTCGTCAACGGCGGCGCCCACGCCGACAACAACGTCGATCTGCAGGAGTTCATGCTGATGCCCGTCGGCGCGGCGAGCTTCAGCGAGGCGCTCCGCTGGGGCGTCGAGACGTACCACGTCCTCAAGTCGCTGCTGCACGAGCGCGGCCTGTCGACGGCCGTCGGCGACGAGGGCGGCTTCGCGCCGAACCTCGAGAGCAACGAGGCGGCGATCAAGGTCCTCGTCGAGGCGATCGGCAAGGCCGGGTTCACGCCGGGCGAGGACATCGCCATCGCGCTCGACCCCGCGACCAGTGAGATCTACAGGGACGGGCGCTACGAGCTCGCCGGCGAGGGCCGCTCGCTGTCGAGCGACGACATGGTCGGCTTCTGGACCGACCTGTGCGAGCGCTACCCGATCGTGTCGATCGAGGACGGCATGGCCGAGGAGGACTGGGACGGCTGGGCGGCGTTGACGAGCGCGCTCGGTGCGCGCGTGCAGCTCGTGGGCGACGACCTCTTCGTGACGAACGTCGAGCGGTTGCAGCGTGGGATCGACCGCGGCGTCGCCAACGCCATCCTCGTGAAGGTGAACCAGATCGGGTCGCTGACCGAGACGCTCGACACCGTCGGGCTGGCGACGCGCAGCGCGTACGCGTCGGTGATGAGCCACCGCAGCGGCGAGACCGAGGACGTGACGATCGCCGACCTCGCCGTCGCCACGAACTGCGGTCAGATCAAGACCGGCGCCCCCGCCCGCTCCGACCGCGTCGCCAAGTACAACCAGCTGCTGCGCATCGAGGACGACCTCGGCGAGGCGGCGGCGTTCTGGGGGCGCGAGGCGCTGAAGGGAGCGACCCCTCGATGACCAAGCGGACCGTGCGGCGGGCGGTCTGGCCGCTCGTGACCGGCGTCGTGATCGTCGGGCTGCTGTTCCTGCTCGTGTTCCCGACGCGCACGTGGCTCGACCAGCGCCGCCAGCACACAGCCGTCGCCGAGCGCGTCGCCGTCCTGCGCGAGCAGAATGCCCGGCTCGAGAAGCGGGCGAGCGAGCTGCACACCGACTCCGAGATCGAGCGGCTCGCCCGCGAGCAGTACAACCTCGTCCGCCCGGGCGAGGAGGCGTACGCGCTGCTCCCGGCGGGCCCGGCGCCGAAGGCGCCGACGTCGACGACCACCACGACGACGACGATCCGCCGCTGACCCGGCGCGCATCCTCCCACGCAGTCGGAGTTCTCGAGCGCTTTCGGTGCCGGAACTCCGATCCTGTGGGAGGATCGCGACGTGGGCGGGGCCTGAGTAACGTCCGGCGCCGTGAGCATCCTGGGCAACCGTGTCGTCCGCCGTGAAGATCCCCGCTTCCTGACCGTCGGCGGCACGTACGTCGACGACGTGAAGGTCGACGGGGCGGTCCACGTCCACTACGTGCGGTCGACGATGGCGCACGCCCGCATCACGTCGATCGACGTGAGCGACGCCCGCAAGGCCGACGGCGTGCTCGCCGTGTACACCGCCGACGACGTCGACCTCGAGCCGATCCCCAGCAACAACCCGGCGATGCCGCGCCCGTGGCTGGCGAGCGACGTCGTGCGATACGTCGGCGAGCCCGTCGCCGCCATCGTCACCGAGGAGCGCTACCAGGGCCCCGACGCCGCCGAGCTCGTGTGGATCGACTACGACCCGCTGCCTGCGGTCGTCGACCCCGAGGAGGCGATGAGCGCGACCGGTGATGCGCTGCTGTTCCCCGAGACCGGGTCCAACGTCGCCATGGACTTCGCCATGATCGGCATGGGCGACCAGTTCACCGACGACCTGTTCGACGGCTGCGACGTCGTCGTCCGCCAGCGTCTCGTCAACCACCGCGTCGCCCCGTGCCCGATGGAGCCGCGCGCCGCACTCGCCACGTGGGACGACGACGGCCGCCTCGTCCACTACGCGTGCACGCAGATGCCGAACACGCTCAAGGACGAGCTCGCCGCGCGGTACGGGCTCGACCCGGCGCAGGTCCACGTGATCGCGCCCGACGTCGGCGGCGGGTTCGGCGCCAAGTCGGGCATCTACAACGAGGAGCACCTGCTCGGCTGGGTCGCCAAGCAGCTCGGCCGGCCGGCGCGTTGGGTCGAGACGCGCACCGAGTCGATGCTCACGCTCGGCCACGGACGCGGCCAGATCAACTACATCGAGCTCGGCGCCGACAAGGACGGCAAGGTCCTCGCGTTCCGCAACCGCGTCGTGCAGGAGGCGGGCGCGTACCCGCTCATCGGCGCGTTCCTGCCGTTCATGACGCGACTGCTGGCGTCCGGCGTGTACGCCATCCCGAAGATCGAGGTCAACGCGCAGTCGGTGCTCACGACGACGACGCCGACGGTCGCCTACCGCGGCGCCGGCCGGCCCGAGGCGACGTACGCGATCGAGCGGGGCATGGACCTGCTCGCCGCCGAGCTGGGCCTCGATCCGATCGAGGTCCGTCGGCGCAACTTTGTGCAGCCCGACCAGTTCCCGTATGCGACGGCGAGCGGCGCCAACTACGACAGCGGCGACTACGAGAAGGCGCTGGATCTCGCGCTCGCCACCGCCGACTACGACGGTCTGCGGGCCGAGCAGCGGCGCCGGCGCGACGCGAACGACCCGGTGCAGATGGGCGTCGGCCTCGCCGCGTACGTCGAGATCACGAGCCCGATCCCCGGCGGCGAGTACGGCGCCGTCGAGGTCACGCCCGAGGGGACGGCGCGCGTCCTTGCCGGCACGTTCAGCCACGGTCAGGGTCACCACACCGCGTTCGCGATGATCGTCGCGGACAAGCTCGGCATCGACATCGACGACATCGAGTTCGTGCAGGGCGACACCGACGTCATCCGCGCCGGTCACGGCACCGCCGGATCACGGTCGCTCCAGACCGCGGGCGCGGCGATCAGCGAGGCGTCGACGCAGGTCCTCGACCGCGCCCGCGAGCTCGCCGCGCAGCTGCTCGAGGCCAACCCCGACGACCTCGTGCTCGACGTCGCCGACGGACGCTGGCACGTCGCCGGCACCCCGGCTGCAGCCAAGACGTGGGCCGAGCTCGGCGCCGCCGCCGCGCAGCAGGGACAGACGCTGCGGGCCGACGTCGACTTCACGCCCGTCGGGCCGACGTTCCCGTTCGGAGTGCACATCGCCGTCGTCGACGTCGACACCGAGACGGGCCGCGTCGTCCTGTCCCGCATGATCACCGTCGACGACAGCGGGCGCATCCTGAACCCGCTGATCACCGAGGGGCAGCGCCACGGCGGCATCGCCCAGGGCGTCGCCCAGGCGCTCCTCGAGGAGGTGCGCTTCGACGAGGACGGCAACCCCGTCACCGCCAACCTCGCCGACTACGGGATGATCTCGGCGACCGAGCTGCCGTCGTTCGAGCTGGCGCCGATGGAGACGCCGACGCCGCACAACGAGCTCGGCGCCAAGGGCATCGGCGAATCCGGGACGATCGGCGCGACCCCCGCTGTCGTCTCCGCCGTGGCGGACGCGCTCTCGCCGTTCGGCATCCGTCACCTCGACATGCCGACGACGCCCGAGAAGGTCTGGCGGGCGATCAACCCCTGATCGTTTCGGTCAGTTGGGTCTGCCAGAGAGCACCCAACTGACCGAAAGCAGCGGGCAGCCGGACGCGGCATGATGGCGCGCGCAACGGTGACATCCGGCGAGAACGAGGGGGGAGTGCGGTGCGAGTCTCGATGACCGTCAACGGCACACCGCAGGAGCACGACGTCGAACCACGTCTCCTGCTCGTCCACTACCTGCGCGAGGTGCTCGGCCTCACCGGCACGAACGTGGGGTGCGACACGACGTCGTGCGGCGCGTGCACGGTGCACGTCGACGGCGAGTCGGTGAAGTCGTGCACCGTGCTCGCGGTGCAGACCGACGGCCGCGACGTCACCACGATCGAGGGCCTCGCGTCCGCGAGCGGCGAGATGCACCCGATGCAGCGCGCCTTCCAGGAGAACCACGGCCTGCAGTGCGGGTTCTGCACGCCCGGGATGGTGATGGCGGCGACGAGCCTGCTGAAGGAGATCCCCGACCCGACCGAGGAGCAGGTGCGGGAGGGCCTGGAAGGCAACCTGTGCCGCTGCACCGGCTACCACAACATCGTGAAGGCCGTGCTCGCCGCGGCCGGCAGCACCGCAACCGCGGGCGCGGCGTCATGACGGCGGTCATGGGCACCCGGATGCTCCGCAAGGAGGACCCGGAGCTCCTCACGGGCGAGGCGCGCTACGTCGACGACCTCGTCATCCCGGGCGCGCTGCACATGGCGCTCGTCCGCAGCCCGCACGCCCACGCCCGCATCGTGTCGATCGACACGACGGCGGCGAAGCAGATGCCCGGTGTCGTCGACGTCTTCACCGGCGCCGACCTGCAGGACGAGTGGGCGAACCCGATGCCGTGCGCGTGGCCGGTGACCGATGACATGAAGAGCCCGGCGCACCTGCCGATCGCGGTCGACAAAGCGTGCTACGTGGGCGACGCCGTCGCCGTCGTCGTCGCCGAATCGGACTACGCGGCGCGCGACGCGGTCGACGCCGTCGTCGTCGAGTGGGACCCGCTGCCGGCGGTCGTCGACCTCGAGCAGGCGCTCGCCGACACGACCGTCATCCACGAGTCGTGCGGTACCAACCGCTCGTACACGTGGGAGCTCAAGCCGGACGAGGCGGCCGTCGACGCCGCGTTCGCGAGCGCCGCACACACCGTCACGGAGCGCTACGTCCAGCAGCGGCTCATCCCCGCGGCGATGGAGCCGCGCGGTGTCGCGGTCGTGCCGAGCCCGATGGGCGGTGAGTACGTCGTGTACAGCGCGACGCAGATCCCGCACATCCTGAAGATCATGCTCGGCATCACCGCCGGCATCCCCGAGCAGAAGCTCCGCGTGATCGCGCCGTCGGTCGGCGGCGGGTTCGGGTCGAAGCTCAACGTGTACGCGGAGGAGGTGCTCGCGCTGGCGCTGAGCCGCCGGCTGCGCAAGCCCGTCCGTTGGCGGGAGGAGCGCACGGAGAACGCGCAGGCGACGATCCAGGGCCGGGGCCAGATCCAGGACATCGAGCTGGCGGCGGACGCCGACGGTCGCATCACCGCGGTGCGGGCGAAGCTGCTCGCCGACATGGGCGCGTACCTGCAGCTCGTCACGCCCGGCATCCCGCTGCTCGGCGCGTTCCTCTACCACGGCGTGTACGACATCCCCGCGTACTCGTTCGAGTGCACGTCGGTGTTCACGACCTGCACGCCGACGGACGCGTACCGCGGCGCCGGACGCCCGGAGGCGACGTACGCCATCGAGCGGGCGATCGACGCGCTGGCGCGCGAAGTCGGCGTCGACACCGCCGAGATCCGCCGTCGCAACTTCATCGCCGCCGACAAGTTCCCGTACAACTCGGCGGCCGGGCTGATGTTCGACAGCGGCGACTACGGCACCGCGCTCGCCAAGGCGCTCGAGCTCGCCGGCTACGACGACCTCCGCAAGGAGCAGCAGCGCCGGCGTGACACCGGCGAGACGACGCACCTCGGCATCGGGCTGTCGTCGTACGTAGAGATGTGCGGCCTGGCGCCCAGCCGCGTGCTCAGCACGCTCAAGTACACGGCCGGCGGCTGGGAGTGGGGCTCGGTGCAGGTGCTGCCCACCGGCAAGGTGCAGGTCACGACGGGCACGTCGCCGCACGGCCAGGGTCACGAGACGTCGTGGTCGATGATCGTCGCCGACCAGCTGCAGATCAGCCCCGACGACGTCGAGGTCGTGCACTCGGACACGGCGATGTCGGTGCTCGGCATGGACACCTACGGCAGCCGCTCGCTGTCGGTCGGCGGCACGGCCATCTACCTGGCGACGCAGAAGGTGCTCGACAAGTGCCGGCAGATCGCCGCGCACCAGCTCGAGGCGGCCGAGGAGGACCTCGAGTACGTGGACGCCGAGTTCCGGGTGAAGGGCTCGCCCGACAAGTCGCTCGCGTTCGCGGCGATCGCGTTCGAGGCGTTCACGGGGCACAACCTGCCGGACGAGTTCGAACCCAACCTGCACGCGGCAGTGACGTGGGACCCGCCCAACTTCACGTTCCCGTTCGGCACGCACGTGTGCGTGGTCGAGGTCGACGAGGAGACCGGCGGCGTCGACCTCGTGAAGTACGTGGCCGTCGACGACTGCGGCAACCAGGTGAACCCGCTCATCGTCGAGGGCCAGGTGCACGGCGGCATCGTCCAGGGCGTCGGCCAGGCGTTGTACGAAGAGGCGGTCTACGACGGCGACGGCAACCTGCTGACCTCGACGCTCGCCGACTACCTGGTCCCGTCGGCAGCCGAGTTCCCGAACTTCGTCACGGACCACACCGTGACGCCGAGCCCCACGAACCCGATGGGCGTG
>DASSOZ010000079.1:0-10990 GCA_035700105.1 Acidimicrobiales bacterium | reverse complement strand
CGCCGTTGCGACGAGGTCGACGAACGTCGCTGTCGCGCTGGCGGCGCGGAACCGGATCGTCGTGGTCACGTCGAACGTCTCCGACCCACCGGTCAGGTCGAGGTCGACGGCGTAGCGCAGGCCGGACACGAGGCCGGCCCTCGCCTCGGCCTCGTCGCGCGTCAGGTTCGAATGGGGCATCAGCCGACGGACGCTACCCGGCTCGCCTTTCGTACCCTGAGTGCGTGTCGCGCCGTCTCCCGACGCTGCTCGCCGGGATCGCCGCGGCCGGCGCAGCCCTCGCGGGATGGCCGGCCCCCGGCGCGCCTGCGCGCGCCGACGCGTCGACGGCGGCGGCTCCGACCACGCCGGTTCTGT
The DNA here is from genome assembly GCA_035700105.1 of Acidimicrobiales bacterium. Taxonomy (GTDB): domain Bacteria; phylum Actinomycetota; class Acidimicrobiia; order Acidimicrobiales; family DASSOZ01; genus DASSOZ01. The sequence continues at coordinate 10,633 of DASSOZ010000079.1, read as the reverse complement.
CGCCACGGCGGGTGCCGGCGCTGCTGGCCCGAACCGTCGGCGACCAGCGGTTGACGGCGGCGCTCGACGCCGCCCTCGGCGATCCGGCGCTGGGCGCGGCACGCGAGCAGTCGTGCCTCGTCGTCGAGTCCGGCGGGACGACGCTCTACGCGCGTCGCGCCGACGCCGCGCTGCTGCCGGCGTCGAACCTCAAGCTGCTCACCGCCGCCGCGGTGCTGAGCGAGCTCGGTCCGGACTCGACGCTGTCGACGGAGGTCCGGATGGCCGGCGGCGACCTGTGGCTCGTCGGTGGCGGCGACCCGCTGCTCGCGACCGGCGACTACATCGCGTCGATGCGCCGCCCGCTCGCCCGGTGGACGCCGCTCGAGGAGTTGGCGAAGCGGGTGAAGGACGCCGGGATCACCGTCGTGAGCGGCAGCGTGCGCGGCGACGAGACTCGCTACGACACGCAGCGGTTCGTTCCGACGTGGAAGCCGGGCTACCTCACCGACAACGAGATCGGCCCGATGAGCGCGCTCACCGTGAACGACGGGTTCAGTGCGTTCAAACCGAAGAAGATCCGTGCCGCGCAGCCGGCGACCCACGCCGCCGAGGTGTTCACCACGCTGCTGCGCAACCAGGGCGTCACCGTCGTCGGGGTCCCGGGTGAGGGGAAGGCGCCGGGGAGCGCCCGGCGCGTCGCCGCCGTCCCGTCGGTGCCCGTGCGCGACCTCGTCGGCGAGATGCTGCGCGAGAGCGACAACCTCACGGCCGAGTTGCTGCTGAAGGAGGTCGCCCACCACGCCGGTCAGCAGGGGTCGACCGCCGCCGGCGTCGCCGTCGCGCGCGACGAGCTGTCGTCGATCGGCGTGCCCGTCGGCGGCGTGACGTGGGTCGACGGGTCCGGGCTGGACCGCGGCAACCGCGCCACGTGCGCGACGATCGACGCGTTGCTGCACACGACGCGCACCGGCGGGCCGATCGCCGACGGACTGCCGGTCGCGGGCGCGACCGGCACGCTCGAGAAGCGGTTCACCGACTCGCCGGCCGCGGCGAGGGTGCGGGCGAAGACCGGGTCGCTCGACGGCGTGTCGGCGCTGAGCGGTTTCGCCGACGCCCGCTCCGGACCGTTGACGTTCTCGCTCCTGCTGAACGGCCTGCCGCGCGACGCGCTCGGTCCCCAGACATGGGTCCGCGTCGCCGAGGCGCTCGTCGCCTACCCCGACGCGCCGCCCGTCGCCGAGTTGAGCCCGCGCTGACCCGCGCATCCTCCAACACACTCGCGTTTTCGCGGCCGTCGGAACCCGAGAAACGCGAGTCTGTTGGAGGATGCGCGAGGTGCTGCCCATGTTCCCGCTCGGCTCGGTGCTCCTGCCGTACGGGATCCTCCCGCTGCACGTGTTCGAGGAGCGCTACCGCACGATGATGCGCGATGACGTCGAGGAGTTCGGCGTCGTGCTCATCGAGCGGGGGAGCGAGGTCGGCGGCGGCGACGTCCGCACGCAGCTCGGCACCGTGGCGCGCGTCGTCCGCAAGACCGAGCTGCCCGACGGTCGCTGGCAGGTCGTCGCGGTCGGCACGCCGCGGCGGTTCCGGGTCGCCCGCTGGTTGCCCGACGATCCGTACCCGATCGCCGAGATCGACGAGCTCGTCGACGCACCGGTCGACGGGGCCGCGTTGCGCGAACTGGTCGACGACGTCGTCCCGCGTGTGCGCCGCGTGCTTGCCATGCGGGCGGAAGCCGGCGAGCCGTCGGCACCCGTCGACGTCGCGTTCGACGGTGACCCCGTCGTCGCGTCGTGGCAGCTCGCGCTGCTCACCGGGATGGGCCCGCTCGACGGCCACGCCGTACTCGCCATCGACGATCCGCTGGCGCGCCTCCAGCGCGTCGCCGAGGTCGTCGACGAGCAGCTCGACGCGCTGACGTTCCGGATGGGCGGCTCCGGGGAATAGTGTCCGGCGCCGTGGCCTCCACCCCGACCACCCCGACGCGACCCGTCGCGCGGCCGGCGACGTCGTCCAAGGGACTCCCCACGCTCGTGCAGGAGCTGTGGGACCTCGTCGTCGCCTACGCCAAGCAGGAGACGGTCGAGCCGCTCAAGGGTCTCGGTCGGTTCGTCGCCTTCGGCGTGGGCGGCTCGTTGCTGGTCGGCATCGGCGTCGTGCTGCTGCTGCTCGGCGGCCTGCGCGCCCTGCAAGAGGAGGCGACGGCCACCTTCGACGGCAACTGGTCGTGGGCGCCGTACCTGCTCACGCTCGTCGCCGCCGGCATCATCATCGGCCTGGCGGTATGGGCGGTCGGCCGGGGCCAGCAGAAGCGGAGGGACAAGCGATGAACACCGCGGCAGCCGACCGTCAGATCACCCGCTCCGACATCGAGGCGAAGCTGGCCGAGATCAAGGGAGAGGTCGACGAAACCGGTGAGCGGGCGAAGGTCCCGGCGATGGCCATCGGCGCCGTCGTGGTGGTGGCGATCGTCGGCGTCGCCTACCTCCTCGGTCGCCGCTCGTCGCGCAAGAAGACGACCGTCGTCGAGGTACGACGTCTTTGATCAAGCTCCTCCTGCGCAACGGCGTGCGGAAGGGCCTCGTCGGCGGGAGCCGCACGTGGCTCACGATCGGGGCCGTCGCCGGCGGCATCCGGCTGCTGCAGCGCATGGCCCGCAACGAGCCCGAGGTCCTCATGTGCGAGGAGCTCCCCCAGGGCGCCGTGCTCGTGATCAGCAACAAGGGACCGGCGGAGTAGCCGGGTCGCACCGGTAGCATCGCGGGACCTTGAAGGTCCTTCTCCGCAACCCGCGACGCGAGCTCGACGTCCAGGGACCCGTGCGCGTGCACGCCCTCCTCGAGCGACTCGAGCTCAACCGCGAGTCGGTGCTCGTCATCGCCGGCGACACGCTCGTGACCGGTGACGCGCTCCTCGACGACGCCGCCGAGGTGGAGATCCGGCCGGTCATCTCCGGGGGCTGCTGAAGCGGTGCGGCCTCGGGTGAGCGGTGCGGTTGTGGCGAGAGATCGTCGTCGCTCGCAAGGCGCGAGACCGACGCGCTGGCCTTGTCCCACCGCTAGGGCGATGAACGCAGCGAGCGGCGGCGAGATCCGGCAGAACCGCCCGATCATCCCGGGGCCGGACCGCTGATGGCCAAGTGCCGGCGGTGCCGCGAGCCCGCGGTCATCGAGCTGCGCCGCCACAACGCGCACTTCTGTCGCGACTGCTTCCTGCACCACGCCCGCACGCAGGTCGAGCGGACGATCCACGAGTTCCGGATGATCGGCCCCGGCGAACGCGTCCTCGTGGCCGTGTCCGGCGGCAAGGACTCGCTCGCGCTGTGGGACATCCTGCTCGACCTCGGCGTCGACGCCGACGGGCTGTACCTCGGTCTCGGCATCGGCGGCGACGACGGCTACAGCGACGAGTCGGGTCGCATGGTGCGCGCGTACGCCGACCGGCGCGGCGCGAAGCTCGTCGAGATCGACATCCCGACGGAGTTCGGCTTCGACATCCCGGGCGCGGCCGAGGCGACGCGTCGCGTGCCGTGCAGCGCCTGCGGTCTCTCGAAGCGGCACCTGTTCAACAAGGCGGCGCTCGACGGCGGCTATGACGTGGTGGCCACCGGCCACAACCTCGACGACGAGGCGGCGGTGCTGTTCGGCAACGTGTTGCGCTGGTCGACCGAGTACCTCGGGCGCCAGTTGCCCGTGCTGCCGGCGGCGCACGGCTTCCCGCGGAAGGTGAAGCCACTGGTGAAGCTCGGCGAGCGGGAGATGGCCGCGTACTGCGTGCTCACCGGCATCGACTACATCGTCGAGGAGTGCCCGAACGCGATCGGCAACAAGCACCTCGGCTACAAGGAGGCGCTGAACGACATCGAGGCGCAGTCGCCGGGGTCGAAGGCCGCGTTCTACTTCGGCTTCCTCGACCGGGCGTCGTCGCTGTTCACGCCGGCGGCCGAGGCCGAGCGCGACGGCGAGCTCCACCCGTGCGAGGGCTGCGGCGCACCGACGACGAACCCGGGGGTGTGCGCGTTCTGCAGCCTCGTCTCCCGCGCCTCACCGGCGGGGAGCGGCAACAAGGCGACCCGGCCGCGGTGAACGGGTGAGCCGTCCGTTCACCGCTGGTGAGAAGTGCCTGCTCGTCGACTCGAAGGCGCGCCGCTACCTCGTCACGCTCGCCGAGGGTGGCGAGTTCCACACGCACGCCGGCGTCGTCGCGCACTCGCTGCTCATCGGCCAGCCCGAAGGCGTCACCGTACGGTCGACGAACAACGCGCGGTACACCGCCGTGCGGCCGACGCTGTCGGAGTTCGTGCTCAAGATGCCGCGTGGTGCGCAGGTCATCTATCCGAAGGACCTCGGACCGATCCTCCTGCTGGCCGACGTCTTCCCCGGCGCTCGCATCCTCGAGTCCGGTGTCGGGTCGGGGGCGCTGTCGATGACGCTCGTGCGCGCAGGCGCGGACGTCGTCGGCTACGAGATCCGCGACGACTTCGCCCGCAAGGCGATGGCGAACGTCGCCGCGTTCCTCGGTGACGACGGCGCGTCCCGCTTCGCCGTGCACGTCCGCGACGTGTACGAGGGGATCGACGAGACCGATCTCGATCGCGTCGTGCTCGACCTGCCCGAGCCGTGGCGCGTGGTGAAGCACGCGGAGAGCGCGCTGCACGCCGGCGGCATCCTCGTGTCGTACGTGCCGAGCGTCGTGCAGGTGATGCAGCTGCGCGAGACGCTCGAGTCCTCGGCGTTCGGGATGGCCTCGACGATCGAGGTGCTGCAGCGGGGCTGGCACGTCGAGGGGCAGGCCGTGCGGCCCGACCACCGCATGGTGGCGCACACGGGGTTCCTCACGACGGCCCGTCTGTTGGGCGGGAGCACCACCTGAACGAGCTCGACCTCCTGATCGTCGTCGCCGTCGCCTCCGCCGTCGTCGGTGGCTGGCGGCTGGGCTTCCTGGCCCGCGTCGCGTCGTGGATCGGGTTGGCCATCGGTCTCGTCGTCGCCGCCCGTGTGCTGCCCGCGGTGCTCGACTCGTTCCAGGACGCCGACCCGACGAGCCGCCTGCTCGTCGTCGCCGGCATCCTCATCGGCGGCGCGTTCCTCGGGCAGGCGCTCGGTCTCGTCATCGGCGCGCAGTTCCACTACGCGCTGCCGTTCGGACCGATCCGCATGGTCGACAAGGTCCTCGGCGGGATCGCGGGTGTGCTCGGCGTGCTCGTCGCGCTGTGGGCGATGCTGCCGTCGATGGCCGACGTGCCGGGCTGGCCGGCACGTGAGACGCGCCAGTCGGTCATCGCCCGGTCGATCGACCGGCTCGCGCCCAAGCCGCCCGACACGCTGCAGGCCCTGCGGCGGCTGGTCGGCGAGGACCAGTTCCCGCGTGTGTTCGCCGATCTCACGCCGAGCAAGAAGGTCGGCCCGCCGCCGGCCGAGTCGGGCATCTCGGCCGCGGTCGACGCCGTCGTCCGGCGCTCGACGGTCAAGGTCACGGGCGTCGCTTGCCGGCGCATCCAGGAGGGCAGCGGCTTCGTCGTCGCGCCGGACGTCGTCGTCACGAACGCCCACGTCGTCGCGGGCGAGGACTCGACCGAGGTGCTCACACCTTCCGGTCGCCGCCTCTCCGCTGCAGTCACGGTGTTCGACTCGAACCGCGACCTCGCCGTCCTCCACGTGCGTGGTCTCGACGGCGCGCCGCTCGCGCTCGGCAACGCCAAGGTCGGCGACATCGGTGCCGTCTACGGCCACCCCGGCGGCCAGGACCCGATCGAGGTGTCACCGGCGCAGATCAGCCAGCAGGTCACGGCCGTCGGGCGGGACCTGTACGACTCCCACGAGACGCGGCGCGACGTCTTCATCCTCGCGTCCGAGCTCCGCCCGGGTGACTCCGGCGGCCCCCTCGTGAACCCGGCCGGTCAGGTCGTCGGCGTCGCGTTCGCGATCGCACCGGACCGTCCGAACACCGCCTACGCCCTGACGACGGGGGAGCTGCGGCCCGCGCTCGCCGCGGACCGCGCGTCGCTCGTCGACACCGGTCCATGCTTGGCGAACGTCTGAGCACCGGTTGTCACGCCGGATCGGGAAGGCCACTCGCCCGCACGAGGCGGTCGAGGCGGTCGATGACCGACTCGAGCTCGACGGTCGTGAACTCCCTGCCCTCGGGCGGGAAGAGGCCGCCAGGGTCGTTCGCGGCGGCGGTCACCAGCACGAGCCTGCCGTCGCGGACGCCGGCCCACTGGTAGGTGCGTTCCGACGGTGACCCGTCGCGCAGTGTCCCCGTGAAGCCGTACCGCACGATCGGTCCGTCGGCGGCGTCAGCGTGCGCCGCGGCGTCGGGCGCGAAGCGGTAGCCCGCGATCGGCGCGTTGGCGCGGTCGTCGCCGATCGCACGCACGAACTCGACGACGTGCTCGTCGAGCGTGCCCTCGAACGGATGGCTCGTGTACTCCAGGAACCCGACGAGCCTGCCGTCGAGGCGGACATCGACGAACGGCCCGTCGCCCTCGGTGTCGGTGATCGTCCATCCGCCGCCGAGGTCGACTGGCTCGTGCGTGGCCCAGTCGAGGACCGGACCCGCGACACCCGGCCGCGTCGGCGGGGGCGGGCCGGCGTGGTCTCGGTCACCGCCGTCATCGGCAACGGCGGCGGCGACGACACCGAGTGCGACCGCGACGACGGCGGTGACGGCACCTGCGACCGAGCGACGGAACCGCATTGCCCTCTCCCTTCACGCACGCACACGCGTGGGTGCCCGTCGGAACCCGGGAGGTGAGCCTGCTGTTCCGTGCCCTTCGTCACCGGTCGGCGGACGCGAAACGAGCGGGGCCTCGCAGCCCCGCCCGTCACGTCCGATCGTCGTCTGCAGAAGCGATGGTGCTATTCGACCTCGATGAAGATGCACTCGCCGGGGCACTCCTCGGCGGCTTCGATCGTGGCGTCCTCCATACCGGCGGGCACGTTCGCCAGTCCCTCGGGACCGCCCGGATCGCTGAAGACCTTGTCACCCTCCTTCACGTACGCCAGCCCGTCGTCGAGCAGCGTGAAGACGGCCGGTGCGATCTCCTCGCAGAGACCGTCGCCGGTGCACAGATCCTGATCGATCCAGACCTTCATGCGCATCAGTGTAATAACACCGGGCGACTCCGGGAAAACGAGCGCTCCCGCCCGAGAATTCGGTGCACGACTTTGCGAAACACCACGTGTAACGTCGCCTCAGAAGGGAGGTGGTCCCCACGGACGACGCCGAGTACGAACGCCGGCTGGCGGACTACGACCGGCAGGTCGCCGACCTCCAGGAGCAGGTGAAGACCCTCGAGGAAGAGGTCATCTCCGTGCGCCGGAAGCTGGCGGACGCCCCCAAGCGGGTGCGCACGCTCGAGGAGCGCCTGCTCGAGACGAAGGGCCAACTCGCCCAGGCCGTCTCGCAGAACGAGAAGCTGTCGTACACCCTGCGCGAGGCGCGCGAGCACATCGCCGCGCTGCGCGAAGAGGTCGAGAAGCTCACCCAGCCACCGTCGGCGTACGGCACGTATCTCGGCGCCAACGAGGACGGCACCGTCGACGTCTACTCGGCGGGGCGCAAGATGCGCGTCGCGCTCCACCCCGAGCTCGACTTCGACGAGCTCGAGCGCGGTCAGGAGGTCGTCCTCAACGAATCGCTGAACGTCGTCCTCGCCCGTGGACCGGAGGTCAGCGGCGAGGTCGTGACGCTCAAGGAGGTGCTCGAGGAAGGCACCCGGGCGCTGATCGTCGGCCGGGCCGACGAGGAGCGGGTCGTCGAGCTGGCCGACTCGCTGCTCGACGTCAAGCTGCGGGCGGGCGACACCATCCTCATGGACAGCCGCACCGGCCTGCTGCTCGAGAAGCTCCCGCGGCCCGAGGTCGAGGAGCTCGTCCTCGAGGAGGTCCCCGACATCGCGTACACCGACGTCGGCGGCCTCGACGACCAGATCGAGTCGATCAAGGACGCGGTCGAGCTGCCGTTCCTGCACCGCGACCTGTTTCTCGAGCACAAGCTGCCGGCGCCGAAGGGGATCCTCCTGTACGGCCCGCCCGGCTGCGGCAAGACGCTCATCGCCAAGGCGGTCGCCAACAGCCTCGCCAAGAAGGTCGCCGAGGTGACGGGCGACGCGAAGGCGACGAGCTACTTCCTCAACATCAAGGGCCCCGAGCTGCTGAACAAGTACGTCGGCGAGACGGAGCGCCAGATCCGCCTCGTGTTCCAGCGGGCGCGTGAGAAGGCGGAAGAGGGCATGCCCGTCATCGTCTTCTTCGACGAGATGGACTCGCTGTTCCGCACCCGCGGCTCGGGCATCAGCTCGGACATCGAGTCGACGATCGTGCCGCAGCTACTCGCCGAGATCGACGGGGTCGAGACGCTGAAGAACGTCATCGTGATCGGCGCGTCGAACCGTGAGGACCTCATCGACCCGGCGATCCTGCGCCCCGGCCGCCTCGACGTGAAGATCAAGATCGAGCGGCCCGACAAGGACTCGGCGGCGCAGATCTTCAGCCGCTACCTCACGACCGATCTGCCGCTCGACGCCGACGAGGTGCGTGACCTCGGTGGCGGCGATCCCGGCAAGGCCGTGCAGGCGATGATCGAGCGCACCGTCGACGAGATGTACCGCGACGACGCCGAGAACGAGTTCCTCGAGGTCACCTACCAGAACGGTGACAAGGAGATCCTCTTCTACAAGGACTTCTCGTCGGGCGCCATGATCGAGAACATCGTCCGCCGCGCCAAGAAGCTCGCGATCAAGCGCACGATCGCCGGCGAGGGCCGTGGCATCCGCACGTCCGACCTCCTCGACTCCATCAAGCAGGAGTACAAGGAGCACGAGGACCTGCCGAACACGACCAACCCGGACGACTGGGCGAAGATCTCGGGCAAGAAGGGTGAGCGGATCGTCTACATCCGCACGATCCACACCGACCAGGGCAAGGAGGCCACCGGTGGCCGCGCCATCGAGCGCGTCGGCACCGGCCAGTATCTGTAGAAGCCCATCGGGCATGGCTGGCACGGGATCTCACCGGCCAGCTTCGACGCTCGCGGCGTCCTCGGAGCTAGCGGTGGGGCAAGGCCAGCGCGTCGCTCCTGCGTCCTTGCGAGCGCCGAACCGTGGCTCGGTGATCTCCGCACCGCATGCCCGACGACCTTCTAGGCCCCGAGGGTAGGGTCGCCACGCCATGGCGATCCGGAAGGTCCTCGGGATGGAGACGGAGTACGGCATCCTTCTCCGCGGGGTCGCCGAGCCCAACCCGATCGCGGCGTCGTCGCTGCTGATCAACGCGTACGTCTCCGAGTTGCAGCGCAAGGTCGGCTGGGACTTCGAGGACGAGACGCCCGGTCGTGACGCGCGCGGGTTCGCCCGTGAGGGCGCGGCGCCGCCCGAGGTCGAGACGCACCTCGTGAACGCCGTCCTGACGAACGGCGCGCGCTACTACGTCGACCACGCGCACCCGGAGTACTCGACGCCGGAGTGCGCGGATCCGAAGACGATCGTCAAGTACGACCGCGCCGGCGAGCTGATCCTCGCTGCATCGATGCGCGCCGCCGCTCACGTCCTCCCCGAGGGACAAGAGATCGTCATCTACAAGAACAACAGCGACGGCAAGGGCAATTCGTACGGCACGCACGAGAACTACCTCATGGACCGCGCCGTGCCGTTCGGCCGCATCGTGCAGCACGTCATGCCGCACTTCGTCACGCGTCAGATCTACACCGGTGCGGGCAAGGTCGGTTCGGAAGCGGCGACGACCGGCGACTTCGACGTGCACTACCAGCTGTCGCAACGCGCCGACTTCTTCGAGGAGGAGGTCGGGCTCGAGACGACGCTCAAGCGGCCCATCGTCAACACGCGCGACGAGCCGCACTCGGACTCGCAGAAGTACCGGCGCCTGCACGTCATCGTCGGCGACGCGAACCTCAGCGAGGTCGCGACGTTCCTGAAGGTGGGCGTCACCGCGATCGTGCTGTCGATGATCGAGGACGACTACTTCGGCGAGCTCGACTTCACGCTGCGGGCGCCGGTCCAGGCGATCCGCCACGTGTCGTACGACGTCGACCTCTCCCGCCCGGTCGAGCTGGCCGACGGCCGGCGCATGACCGCGCTCGAGCTGCAGTGGGAGTACTTCGACCTCGCCCGCAAGTACGCCGAGGATCGCGGCCTGTCGGCGGTCGGCGAGGAGGTCGGCGCCGACGTCCTGCGCCGGTGGGAGGACGTGCTCGCCGGTCTCGAGTCGGACGTGGCGTCGGTCGCCGACCGCGTCGACTGGGTGGCCAAGCTGCGGTTGATCGACGGGTACCGCGAGCGGCACCAGCTGTCGTGGAGCGACTCGCGCCTCGCGGCGATGGACCTCCAGTACCACGACGTCCGCCCGGCGAAGTCGCTGGCGGCGCGCGTCGGTCTGCAGCGCCTGTTCACCGAGGAAGAGGTCGCCGAGGCCGTCACAGAGCCCCCGCGCGAGACCCGTGCCTACTTCCGCGGGAAGTGCCTGCAGCGGTGGGCGCCGTCGATCGTCGCCGCCAACTGGGACTCGCTCGTCTTCGATCTCGGTGGCGATCCGCTTCGGCGCGTGCCGATGATGGAACCGCTACGGGGTAGCGCCGAGCTGGTCGATACGTTGTTGGAGGGATGCCGGACGCCGGCTGAGCTGTTGGA
>DASSOZ010000078.1:0-3984 GCA_035700105.1 Acidimicrobiales bacterium | reverse complement strand
AGCACGCCGGAGGACTGCAACCCGTGCCACGGCGTCGGCTCGGCGTCGACCGTGCCGTTGACGACGCCGGAGCCCTCGAAGGCGGCGTCGTCGGTGTTGAGCACCTCCACCCAGCGGCCGTCTCGGGGCAGGCCCACCCGGTAACCGTCGCGCGGCACCGGCGTGAGGTTGGCGACGCAGACGAGGAGCCGCCCGGTGTCCGGCGAGCGGCGGAAGAACGACAGCACCGAGTTGTCGGCGTCGTTGGCATCGATCCACGAGAAGCCGGTCGAGTCGAAGTCGCGCGACCACAGCGCCGGCTCGTCGCGGTACACCGAGTTGAGCGTGCGCACGAGCGTCTGCACGCCGCGGTGCGGGGCCCACTCCAGGACGTGCCAGTCGAGCGAGCGCGACTCCGACCACTCGCGCTCCTGCGCCAGCTCCGACCCCATGAAGAGCAGCTGCTTGCCGGGGTGCGCCCACATCCACGCGTACAGCGACCGCAGGTTGGCGAGCTGCTGCCACCGGTCGCCCGGCATCTTGTTGAGCAGCGACCCCTTTCCGTGGACCACCTCGTCGTGCGAGAGCGGGAGCACGAAGTTCTCGTGGAACGCGTACAGCAGGCCGAACGTCAGCTGGTGGTGGTGGAAGCGGCGGTGGATCGGGTCCTTCGAGAAGTACTCGAGGGTGTCGTGCATCCAGCCCATGTTCCACTTGAACCCGAAGCCGAGGCCCCCGAGGTACGTCGGGCGGGACACCGACGGCCACGCCGTCGACTCCTCGGCGATCGTCATCACCCCCGGACAGTCGCGATAGACGACCTCGTTCATCTCCCGCAGGAACGCGATCGCGTCGAGGTTCTCCCGGCCGCCGTACGCGTTCGGCACCCACTCGCCCTCCTTGCGCGAGTAGTCGAGGTAGAGCATCGAGGCCACGGCGTCGACGCGGAGTCCGTCGACGTGCATCTCCTTGATCCAGAACAGCGCGTTGGCGATCAGGAAGTTCCGGACCTCGTTGCGTCCGAAGTTGAAGACGAGTGTCCCCCAGTCGGGGTGCGAGCCCTGCCGCGGGTCGGCGTGCTCGTAGAGCGCGGTGCCGTCGAACTGCGCCAGCGCGAACGCGTCGCGCGGGAAGTGCGCCGGCACCCAGTCGACGATGACACCGACGCCGCGCTGGTGCAGCCGGTCGACGAGGTAGCGGAAGTCGTCCGGTGTGCCGAAGCGCGACGTCGGCGCGTAGTACGCCGTGACCTGGTAGCCCCACGACGGCCCGAACGGGTGCTCGGCGACGGGCAGGAACTCGACGTGGGTGAAGCCCATGTCGACGACGTAGTCACCCAGCTCGTCGGCCAGCTCGCGGTACGTCAGCGGCCGCCAGTCGCCGGAGTCCGCGTCGCGCGTCCACCGCCACGAGCCGAGGTGCACCTCGTACACCGACATCGGCCGGTCCAGCGGCTCCTCGCCCGTGCGGTGCCGCAGCCACTCGTCGTCGCCCCACTCGTACGCCGGGTCCCACACGACCGACGCCGTCTGCGGCGGCACTTCGGTGGCGAACGCCATCGGGTCGGCCTTCAGCACGAGCCCGCCGTGGCGGGTGAGGATCTCGTACTTGTACCGGTCACCGGGCTTCACGCCGGGGATGAACAGCTCCCACACGCCCGACGAGCCGAGCGACCGCATCGGGTGCAGCCGCCCGTCCCACTGGTTCCAATCGCCGACGACGCGCACCGCGCGCGCGTTCGGCGCCCAGACCGCGAACGACGTCCCGTCGACGCCCTCGTGGTGGCGATGGTGCGACCCGAGGTGCTCCCACAGCGCCTCGTCACGGCCTTCGCCGATGAGGTGCAGGTCGAGCTCGCCCAGCGTCGGCCAGAAACGGTACGGGTCCTCGACGGGGAACGACCCGTCGGCGTACCGCACCTCGAACGTGTAGTCGGGGACCTTCTCACCCTCGACGGTCGCCTCGAAGACGCCGCCTTCGTGCACCTTCTTCATCTCGACGCGCTCGCCACCGTCGAGGACGACCGACGCGCCAAGGGCATCCGGTCGGTAGCAGCGGATCACGACGTTGCCGCGGCCGTCGGTGTGCGCGCCGAGTACGCGGTGCGGGTCGCCGTGTTCACCCTTGACCAGGCGGACGATGTCAGGGGACGGCTTGGACGGGGACGGCGGCATCAGCGGGCTCCCTCCACGAGTCGCGAGATCGCGGCCAACGGGATGGCTACCCATTCGGGCCGATGCGACAACTCGTACGCCAGCTCGTACACCGCCTTGTCGAGCTCGAACGCAGCGAGCACGGCGTCGCGCGCCACCGGTGACGACGGCACGAGCCCGGCCTCCCCCGCCGCCGGCCAGTACCCGTCGAGGAACGCCTCGCGGTTGCGCGTCTCCCACGCCTCGGCCAGCTCGACGCACGACCCGTCGTCGACGCCGCCGCGGTCACGCAACCCGACCTGCGACGCGTAGTGGAACGAGCGCAGCATGCCGGCGACGTCCTTGAGCGGCGACGCCACCGCCTGGCGCTCCTCGAGCGGACGAGCCGGTTCACCCTCGAAGTCGAGGACGAACCAGCCGGTGTCGGTGCGCATCACCTGGCCGAGGTGGTAGTCGCCGTGGATGCGGATGGCGACGCCCGCGTCCTTCACCGACCCGAGCTGGTCGAGCAGACCGCGCACGCGGCCGTCGTCGACGTCCGGATGACGCGTGCGGGCGACCTGCGCCCGCATCGGTGCCAGCCACGCGTCGAGGTCGGCGCGCTCGCGACCGAACGCCTCCGCCATCGACGCGTGGAGCTCCGCCGTCATCACACCGAGGCGCTCGGCCTCGTGGGCGAAGTCACCGCCGGCGTCGCCCGGGTCCATGTCGGGCATGGGCGCGTTCGGGTCGATGACCGGGAGCTGCGTCGTGTCGTTGGCGGCGAACAGGTCGCGCAGCGACGTCAGCGCGAGCGTCCACCCGTCGGCACCGCCGGCGAGGAACCGCTGGGCGAAGGCGAGGTCGCGCCCGTCGACCGACAGCGTCCCGAGCGGCTCGGCCACGTGGGCGAACCCGACCTCGGCGAGCCGCGTCGTCACCTCGACGTCGCGGTTGGGTCCGTCGGCGAGGTGACGGAACACCTTCAGGATGATCCGGTCGTCGTAGACGAGCGACGTGTTCGACTGCTCGGCGCCGAGCGGGCGCACGAGCGACGCCGACTCGCCGGCGACGACGAGCGGCAGGAGGAGCAGACCGAGCTCACCGTCGAGCGTGGCGTCGTACGCGATGCCGTCACCGGCGTCGGTGTCCACCGGGCCGAGCACGGCGGCGTCGTGGGTCTGCAGGAAGTCCATCGGCTCGACCGGCGGCCGGGCACCGATCAGCACCTGGTACGTCGACGTCGACGCCGGACCGTCGCCGGCGTCCGCCAGTGACACGTCCACCAGCGCCCGCACGAGCTGCGGCCACTCGTCGTGCAGCGAGACGACGTCGCGCACGGCAACCGACGCGATCGCCCGGTCCTTCGCACCGAACCAGCGCTGCTGCGGCAGCCAGTCGGCCAGCGTCTTCGCGTCGAGCTCGATCACGACGGCGGCTCCTGCACGAGCTGGAACCAGTAGAAGTCGTGCGACCCGAGCGTGATGAAGTACGGCAACTCGCCGATGCGCGGGAACGGCACGCGCCCGAGCAACTCGACCGGCTGCCACCCGGCGAACCGCCCGAGCTGCAGCTCCACCGGCTGTGCGAACCGCGACAGGTTGTTGACGCAGAGGATGACGTCGTCACCCATCTCCCGTACGTACGCGAGCGCGGACGGGTTCTCGGCGCCGAGCACCTCGAAGGACCCTGTACCGAAGACGTCGCCGTGCTGCTTGCGCACCTGGAGCATCCGTCGCATCCAGTGCAGGAACGAGCTCTGGTTGCGCATCTCGGCTTCCACGTTCACCGCCTGGTAGCCGTACACCGGGTCCATCAGCAGCGGCAGGTACAGCTGGGCGAAGTCGGCGCGCGAGAACCCGGCGTTGCGATC
>DASSOZ010000077.1:0-7887 GCA_035700105.1 Acidimicrobiales bacterium | reverse complement strand
AGCGCGTGCCCGATGTTCCCCGTCGGGTCGACGGAGAAGAGGTCGGGCTGGTCACGCGACATGTCCTCGGCGACGTTACGCGTCCGACGTGCGGTGGCCGGGCGGGCAGGTGGGGAATATTTCTCCCTTTTGTCCTTGACTCGCGCTATCGAACTGGTGTTCGATAGCTGGCCGATGTTGGACGAGCTGCGCGCCGCCGTTGCCGGCCTCGGGTCGGTGGACACGTCGTCGATGAGCGACGAGGAACTGGGCGCGTTCCTCGTCGAGTTGCGCCAGATCGAGAACCGGCTCGACGCCGCCGCGACCCGGCTCACGGGTGAGTGGGACGCGCGGAAGGCGTGGGCGACGGCGAGCCGGGCGCGCACGGCGTCGTCGTGGCTGGCGTTCCACTGCAAGATGCCGCACCCGACGGCTCGGCGGCGGGTGCGGCTGGCACGGGCACGGCGGTCGATGCCGGCCGCGTCGGAGGCGTGGGATCGGGGCGAGATCGAGTCGGCGCACGTGGCCGCGCTCGAGCGGGCGCACAGTGACACGACGGCCGGGGCGTACGAGCGCGACGAGGAGATGCTGGTCGGCCGGGCGCAGACGTTGCGGTTCGACGACTTCTGCCGGGTCGTGTCGTACTGGCATCAGTACGCCGATCCCGACGGCGCCGAGAGCGACGCCGAGAAGCGGTTCGGCGATCGCCGGGCGCACCTGTCGCAGACGTTTCGTGGGATGTGGGTCGGCGACCTGCTGTTCGACCCGATCGGCGGGTCGATCGTCGCCCGGACGCTCCTTGACATCGAGCAGGAGCTGTTCGAGGCCGACTGCGCCGAAGCACGCGACCGGCTCGGGTTCGAGGACGTGACGATCCATCACTTGCGGCGAACGTCGGCGCAGCGGCGGGCCGATGCGTTCGTCGAGATGGCGACGCGGGCCCGCACGGCGCCGGTCGGCGGCCGTCGCCCCGCTCCGCTCTTCTCGGTGCTCGTCGACTACGAGACCTTCGCCGGCCGGGTGTGCGAGCTGGCGAACGGGACGGCGGTGACGCCGGGGGCGCTGGTGCCGTGGTTGACGTCGGCCGACATCGAACGGGTGGTGTTCGACGGGCCGTCACGCGTCGTCGACGTCGGCGCGACCCGGCGGCTGTTCGAGGGCGCGACCCGCCGGGCGGTCGAGGTGCGGGATCGGCAGCGCTGCTTCGTGCCGGAGTGCGACGCCACCGAGCGGTTGCAGGTCGACCACGTCGAGCCGTACTCCGCCGGCGGGCGCACCGTGCAGTCGAACGGGCGGGTGGCCTGCGACGTGCACAACCGCGGTCGGCACCAGCGGCCGAGCATCACAACCGGCGAGTCCGGTCCGTCACCGTGATCGGGCGCCACGTCTCGACCTGCTCTTGAACGTGTGACGTTGCGCACGGGCTCGCCGGCGCGCCTCAGCCCCGGCCTCTGATGCAGTACGACCGACCTGCACGGAGGTTTCGCGCATGCGCGAGCTCATTCCCTCGCCCGACGATGCCCAGGACCCGGCGTGGTGGGCGCCGTTGGAAGGCGTCGCCCGACTCGTCGTCGGCGAGCCGGCGTACCAGTTCTTCGACGTCGACGACTTCATGCTCATGGTGCGGCTGGTCCGCCCGCCCCGGCCGGCGATCACCCTCTACAAGCACCGCGAGACCCGGCGCTACCTGAACCTCGACGACGCCGGGCACGCGTACCGCTACGTCGCGCCGCGTGACGACTCCAAGAGCAACGGGCGCTACGTGGCCCATCGCGACCTGCGGGAGGCGCTCGACCACCTCCGCCTGTGGGAACTGCCGTGGATGAAGCCCTCGCTCGCGGCGTACCGCTTCGGGCGCACGTGGGAGGAGCGGTGGGCATTGCATCCCGACGTCGCCTCGGACAACGGCGGCCTGCCCGAGAGCGACACCAGCGGGGGAGGTGCTCGCCGTGGCCATCTGCACGTGGTGTGAGCGGGAGATGCACACCGCGGCGACGTGCAGCGTGGGCGTGCTGCACCAGCGCGGTGTCCCGGTGGGGAGATGGTGCGGTACGGCGCCGAGCTGTGGCGGCGGTGGCGGCCGTCGAAGCGATGCGGCGACTGCAACGTCGTACCCGGCGGGTTCCACCATCCGGGATGCGACATGGCGGAGTGCCCGATCTGCGCGCAGCAGCAGCTCATGTGCGGCTGCTGGTACGACGAGGACGGCCCCGAGGATCGCGACGAAGACGAGCGCGAATGACAGACGCCGAGATGGCGCTACGGACGTTGCGCGAGCGGGAGGTCGAGCGTCATCCCACCCACGGTGAGGAGGGCAGGGACGTTCGACGTCTGGTGGTACGGGAAGTCGTTGGCGGTGATCTCGAGCTTCAGCGAGTGGCCGGGCTCGAAGCGGTAGGTGTTCGGCATGAGCTGGAAGCGGGCATGGAGGCCGCCGAGGGCGGGGGCGTCGAGCGAGCGGTAGGTGCCCCGCGCGACGAGCGCCTGCGTCGTGCCGCCATCCGCCGCGGGAGCGACGTCCCAGAGGCGGACGTTGAGCTCGGTGTCAGGGGCGGTGGTGCCGAACGAGACGTCGACCACGGGGCCCCCGGCGAGCAGCCAGCCGCGGGAGCCGACGTCGAACGACCACGTCGCCGCGTTCGAGTCGGCAGCGGCCGGCGTGATCTTGCGGCAGCCCTTGTAGGCGCCCGGTAGGGGGAGGGTCGCGCCCGAGACCGGGTCGGTGGCGAGGCCGACGGACGTGACGACCGCCGACGACGACACGACCGGCGACGACGCGCCCGTCAACCGCAGCGTGTACGGGTGGAGTGCCGACCACGTCGACGCCCGCAGGAGCCGTTGCGGCGCCGACGGCGAGAGGCAACGCGTGACCGACGACGTCACGTCGAACGCCGGCGCGCGGCGGGTGCGCGTCGGGTGGAGGTAGTGGTCGAGGAAGGCGTTCATCGAGAGATGTGCCGCGTCCCAGTCGTCGACCCGCTCGGCGGCGTAGTCGTGGCCGATGTCGCCGAGGAACAGCTTCAC
The DNA here is from genome assembly GCA_035700105.1 of Acidimicrobiales bacterium. GTDB lineage: Bacteria > Actinomycetota > Acidimicrobiia > Acidimicrobiales > DASSOZ01 > DASSOZ01. The sequence goes on along the minus strand of DASSOZ010000077.1, from coordinate 4,884 downwards.
CGGCCAGCGCCGATCGAGCGCGCGCAACCGGTTGTACACCTGGAGCGCCTCGGTGGCCGGGAAGAGCGGGTCGGTCTGGCCCTGCACCCAGAACATCGGAACGCGGGTCGACGCCGCCGTCAACGGGATGCCGGCGGCCGACTTGAAGCGGGCGAACTGCGGCAGCGACGACGCCACGACCGGATCCGAAGGAAGGAACGGGTTGCCGGCGAGCACCCGTGTCGCGGACGTGACGATGTCGGCGGTCGGATCCACACCCGGGGGCGCGTAGAAGCCGTTGCCGAGCGGCTGGCCCGCACCCAGGAGCCCGGCGACGTAGGACTGGATGGGCACGCCGATCGGGTCGTGGTGGTCGCGGTCGGCGACGCCCCAGCCGTCGGAGCCGCGCCCGTTCGGCAGCAGCACCTGCACGACGTCCGACCACGTGTACATCGGTACGGCCGCGACCCACCGCAGCGGAACACCGGTGCGCGTCGTCCACGGCACCATGTCGCCGTCGCCGTGACCGGCGCACGGGTCGGGCCCGAGCGCGGCCGGCACGGGCGCGCCGCCGCACACGACTCGATCGCCGAGCAGCGCGTTCTGGATCGCCTGGCCGCCGCCGTACGAGCCGCCGGTGATCGCCAAGCGAGAAGGGTCAGCGACGCCCGACGACACCAGCCCGGCGACGAGCCACTGCGTGTCGCGGATCTCCCAGCGCTGGTCGTCGAGGTGGATCCAGTACTTGTACGACGCGCACGACGGCGCGGGCGTCAGCGGCTTCACCGCGCCCGTCACATCCGGGCCGCACGAGTCGTGCCAGCCGCGCGATGTGTACGTCAGCACGACGTCGCCCTGTGACGCGAACCAGATGTTGTTCCACCAGCTGTTCGACGCCCGCCGGAACGACGAGACGACACGATCGCTGCGCCCGGTCTCCTCCCAGATCGTCTTGTCGTCGGTCCAGCCGTGGTGCATCGACACCAGCGGCGCCGGCCCGCGCACGGCGCACGGCACCGTCACGTCGACCGACAGCGGCAGCCCGTCGAAGCTCGGCACCGTCCCCCGCCAGAGCGTGTAGCGGACGGGCGGGTCGTCCTTCGAGACGAGGTCGTGGGGCGTCAGCGACGCGCCGGGCAGATCACGGAACGGGACGACGTCGTGCGCGCACGCCGGCGCGGACGTCGTGGCCGCGCGCGCAACCGGCACGAGCGGGAGCACGAGGACGGCGACGAACAGACCGAGGAGCGTGCGGCGCACCGGGGAGAGTTCGCCGCCGCCGGCCCGCGCGCCTACGACATGGCGACCAGGCGCCGCGCCGCGTCGGCCTCGCCGGGGCGGCCCAGCGCGTCGAACACGGTGGCCGCGGCCTCCAACGCGTGGACGGCGCGCGCCTGGTCGCCGAGGCGCAGCAGCGCACGTCCGGCGGCCAGGTCGCAGCGGGCGACACCCTCCGGGTCGTCCAGATCGCGTAGCTCGCTGCGGAGGACCTCGGCCACCTTCACCGCATCCTCGTCGAGGCCGGCGTCGGCGAGCAGCTCGACACGCAGGACGAACGCCTCGGCGATCGCGACCTCGTCGCCGACCGCGTCGTACAGCTGCATCGCACACTGGACCGCGGCGAGCGCAGCCGACCACTGACGGCGACGACGCAGGAGCCGCGCCCGCAGCACCTCGCACCGGCCGAGGCGACCGACGTCGACCTCGGTCGCCGACCGCAGCGCCGCCGTTGCCCGCCCGAGCCGGTCGCGCGCCCAACCCGGCCGGCCGGCGTCGAACGCGGCGGAGGCGGCGGCGAGGAGGGTCGTGCCGAGCTCGCGGGCATCGTCGACGACGTCGCCGTCGTCGGCCCCGAACAGCGCGGCCGCACGGTCGAAGCGGTCGAGCGCGGCGCGGTGGTCGCCGGCGAGCACGAACAGGTCGCCGGTGTGGTGGAGACAGCGGGCCGCCTCGGTCGTGCGGAAGCCGGCGAGGTGCACGTCGACGGCGCGCTCGTGGCGGGCGGCGGCATCGGCGGTGCGGCCGAGGTGCTGGAGCACGACGGCGGCGTTGTGGTGCGCGGCGGCCAGGCCGGGGTGCCCGGGAACGTCAGAGGCGGACAGGAACAGGTCGGTGGCGGCGTCGACGGCGGCGAGCGCCTCGACCCCGTCACCCGACATCAACAGCGCCCCGCCGAGCTGGATGAGCGCGTCGGCGCGGTCGACCCCGTCGGTCCTCGTCACCCGGTCCCACAGCGCACTGATGTCGAAGTCGTCGTCCACGCCCCATGGTCCGCCCGGGCCGTGACGCGGCTCAGGCGATGACGTAGTCCTCGGTGTCGACGGCGCGCGTCCACTCCCAGTACGTCACGATCGGCCAGGGCGACAGCGTGTACACCCGGCCGGCCGGGTTCTTGTAGTGGCTGTGCGTGATCGATGGATGCGACCACACGAGCTGGCCGATCTCGTGCTCGTACCGCTCGACGTACTCGTCGTGGGCGTCGCGCCGGACCTCGATGGTGCGGCCGCCGGCGGCGAGGACGCGGTGGATCGCGTCCATGGCGTAGTGCACCTGGAACTCGGAGTGCAGGAAGAGGCTGGCGCTGTGGGCCAGGTTGGTGCCCGGTCCGTAGAGCATGAAGAAGTTGGGGAAGTTCGGCGTCGTGATGCCGAGATAGGCGGTCGGCTCGTCGCCCCACTGTTCGCGCAACGTCACACCGCCCCGGCCGGCGACCGCCATCGGCGCCAGGAACTCGTTGTGGCGGAAGCCGGTCGCGTAGCAGATGACGTCGGCGGGGTGGTGCGTGCCGTCCGTGGTGACGACGCCGTCGGCGACGATGCGGTCGATGCCGGTGCGGACGAGCTCGACGTTCGGCTTCTTGAGGCAGCGCATCCACGACCCGTTGTCCTGCAGGATCCGCTTGCCCATCGCCGGGTAGTCGGGCACGACCTTGTCGACGAGGTCCGGGCGGTCCTCGACGAACGACAGCAGCCACGCGCGCAGCGCGCCCGCGCGCTTGGCATGCGCGGCGTTGACAGCGTGCCCGTCGGGATCGTCGAACGACGGGTCGACGCGGTACGGGTCGACACCGGCGGCGACGCCCGGGAACGTCATCAGGAACCGCAGCCAGCGCCCGTAGAACGGGAGGTGACGCGCCGCCCACCGCTCGCCAACGGGGACGGCCTGGTGGTACATCGGGTTCGGCAGCATCCACTGCGCGGTGCGCTGGAAGATCGTGAGCGTGGCGACGCGGTCGGCGATCGTCGGCGCGATCTGGAAGCCGCTGGCGCCGGCGCCGACGAGCGCGAAGCGGGTGCCGGTGATGTCGAGGTCCTCGGGCCAGCGCGCCGAGTGGAACGACGGACCCGTGAACGACTCCATGCCGGGGATGTCGGGCATGCGGGGCAGGTTGAGCGAGCCGACCGCGCTGATGACGAAGCGGGCGTCGAGGATGTCGTCGCGCGTGTGCACCCGCCAGCGCGCGCTGTTGTCGTCCCACGTGACCGCCGTGACCTCGGTGTCGAACCGGCAGTGGTCGCGCAGTTCGTACTTGTCGAGGATCTTCGTGAAGTAGTCGCGCAGTTCCGGGTGCTGGCAGTAGTACTCGCTCCAGTGGTCGGCGGGTTCGAACGAGTAGCAGTACTGGTGGCTGCCGACGTCGACCCTGGCGCCCGGGTAGCGGTTCTCCCACCACGTGCCGCCGGGCCCGGCGTTCTTCTCGAGGATCGTGAACGGCAGGCCGGCCTGGCGGAGCCGGATGCCGGCGAGGATGCCACCCATCCCGCAGCCGATGACGACGACCGGCGATGCCGCCCTGACGTCGGCGGGCACCTCGTCACCCCATCGCTCGGCCCCGCTGTCGGCGCCGTCGAAGTGGAGGTCCTCGAGGAAGAAGTCGGCGACGGCGCCCTCGACGGGGCGGGCGCCGAGGAACGACATCATCTCGACGAGCAGCTCGGGCGGTAATACCGCAGGGACGCACCCGCCGTCGCGGTACCCGGCCACGACCGGGAGCGCAGCGCGCCGGATCTCGGCCCTGACGTCGTCGGGCAGGCCGCCCTGCAGGTCGAACACGACGCCGGCGCGGGGACGGTGCTCGCCCCGGATCCACGACGGGTCGCCGGTCATGTGCACCAGCGAGCACAGCAGCGCCGGGACGCTCACGTCCTCGAGCGCGGCGGCGATCGTGGCGTCGTCGTCGACGAACGGCTCGCCGGCGTGAGGATTGCGACCTGGCAAGGAGCACGTCATACCACCCGCGGCCTCAACCCGCCGGGGCCACGAATTCCTGTTACAGGCGTTCGTCACTCTCCGGGTCATGGAAACCAACGACAAGAAGAGGGTGGCGGCGATCATGGCCCGCATGGCGGCGGGCGACGACGCCGCGGCGGTGACGCTGTTCCTGGAGTTCGGCGAGCAGGTGAAGGCGAAGATCCGGCGCATCGTGCGCGCCCAGGGCGCCACGCACCTGACCCCCGCCGACATCGACGCCCTGGCGCTCGACGCCTGCATGGCGCTCGTGCCCCGCGCCGGGTCGTGGGACCCGGACGGCGGCGCGCTGCCGTGGGTCTGGGCCGAACGCCGCATCGTGTCGCTCGTCGCCGGCTACGTCGGCCACTACGGCGCGCCGTTCGACGACGCCGGCGTCGCCGACGACGACGCGGCCGGCGCGGGCGTCGCGGGCGTCGCCTTCGCCGGGGACGACCCCGGCGACGACGAGACCCTCGACCACCTCGCGGCGCGGTCGCCGTCGTGCGCCGTCGTACGCGACGCGCTGCGCTCGACGTGCGGCGACCGCGACCGCCGCGTGCTCCTGATGTTCACGCTGCAGCAGGACGGCGGCGACCCGTCCCCGGCGGTCACCGTCGGGGAGGCGTTCGGGCTCACCCCGGCCAACGTCCGCCAGATCGTGAAGCGGGCGCGCGC
>DASSOZ010000076.1:0-2937 GCA_035700105.1 Acidimicrobiales bacterium | reverse complement strand
GCGCCGGCCCACCAGCTCCTCGCCGGCGTCGTCGGAGCCGGCGCGCTCGCCGTCGTCTCGGCGCTGATCGCGCTGCCGGCCGTCGTGCTCGTCCCGGCGCCGTGGGGCTGGCCGGTGTTCGGGTTGCTCGTGTGGATCGGTGTCTACGAAGGGTTCCAGATCGGCGCGGCGAAGAGCGCCGACCTGCTCGAGCTCGCCGGCCTCCGGCCGCACTCGGCGACGGCACGCGCCGGCGACGCGGTGCTGGTCGACACCAGTGCGGTCATCGACGGTCGCCTGCTCGACGTGACCGAGGCCGGCTTCCTGCACGGCACGCTGCTCGTCCCGCGCTTCGTCCTCGACGAGCTGCAGGGCATCGCCGACGCCGCCGACGACGCCCGCCGCCGGCGCGGCCGCCGCGGTCTCGAGACGCTCGACGTGCTGCGCCGCGACCCGCGCGTCGTGATCACCGTCGTCGACGACGAGGTGCCGGAGTTCGACGCCGTGGACGCCAAGCTCGTGGCCCTCGCCCGTCGCCTGCCCGCAGACATCGTCACGACCGACGCCAATCTCCAGTCGGTCGCCGAGATGCAGGGAGTCCGTTGCCGCAACCTGAATAGGCTGGCCGCCGGGCTGCGGCCGGCGATCGTGCCGGGCGAGGTCCTCAACCTCCCGATCAGCCGGGAGGGGAAGGAGCCGGGGCAGGGCGTGGGTTTCCTCGACGACGGGACGATGGTGGTGGTCGGCGACGCCGCCGAGCTCGTGGGCCGCGACGTCGCGGTCCGGATCACCTCGAACGTCCAGACGTCGGTCGGGCGCCTGCTGTTCGCCTCCGTGATCGACGGTTGAACGACGCGACCGTCTGGACGGTCGTCGTCGCCGGCGGTTCCGGTGCCCGCTTCGGTGCCGCGAAGCAGTTCGAGCAGCTCGGCGACCGCCGCGTCGTCGACTGGGCGCTCGAGGCGGCGCAGACCGCGAGCACGGGTGTCGTGCTCGTCGTCCCGCCCGACCGCGTGGTGACCGGCGAGCCGCTGGCCGACGTCGTCGTCGCCGGCGGCGCCACCCGGTCGGCGTCGGTGCGCGCCGGCCTCGCCGCGGTGCCACCGGAGGCCGACGTCGTGCTCGTCCACGACGCCGCCCGCCCGCTCGCTCCGGTCGCGCTGTTCGAAGCCGTCGTCGCCGCAGTCGCGGACGACGGCGCCGACGCCGCGGTGCCGGGCGTCGCCGTCTCCGACACGATCAAGCGAGTCGCGCCCGGCGGCGCGGTCGTCGAGACGGTCGACCGCACGTCGCTCGTCGCCGTGCAGACGCCGCAGGCGTTCCGCGCCGCCGCGTTGCGTGCCGCCCACGAACGCGAGCCCGAGGCGACCGACGACGCCGCGCTCATCGAGGCGGCCGGCGGCCGCGTCGTGGTCGTCGACGGCGACGCGCGCGCCATGAAGGTCACGACCCGCGAGGACCTGAAGTTCGCGCGGGCACTGGTCGGTGACGACTGATGCGCGTGGGCATGGGCTTCGACGTGCACCCCTTCAGCGACGACCCGTCGCGCCCGTGCGTCCTCGGTGGCGTGCGCTTCGACGGCTCGCGCGGCCTCGCGGGCCACAGCGACGCCGACGTCGTGGCCCACGCCGTCGCCGAAGCGCTTCTCGGCGCCGCCGGTCTCGGCGACCTCGGCGAGCACTTCTCCGACACCGACGAGCGCTGGCGCGATGCCGACAGCGTCGACCTCCTCGTCGCCGTCGCCGCGATGCTGCGCGACGCCGGCTGGCAGCCGGTGAACGTCGACTGCTCGGTCGTGCTCGAGGCGCCGAAGCTCGCGCCGGCGCGCGACGAGATGCGTGCACGGCTGACCGACGCCGTCGGCGCGCCCGTCAGCGTCAAGGCGCGGCGGGGCGAGGGACTCGGTGCGATCGGCCGTGGCGAGGGCGTCGCCTGCTTCGCCGTGGCGCTCGTGGAACCGACGTGAGCGAGCCGCAGGCGAGTGAACCATGTCGAACGCTTGGTCCGGCGCCAGCCGGACCTCACGGTGCTCACTCGTGCAACATCGAAACGATGGTGCACCAGTGAGCCCACCGCGCGGCCGCCGGCCGCCGCCCCGCCGCCGTGAAGAACGACCGCCCGCCCGGCGCCCGCCGCCGGATCGAGGGCTCGGAGGGGATCAGGTCGAGGGCCGGCAGGCCGTGCGGGAACTGCTCGCCGCCGGCCGCCGGCGCGTCCGCGAGGTGTGGTTCGCCAGCGACGTCGAGCCGGCGCCGATCCTCGGCGAGATCGAGGACCTGTGCCAGCGCCGGCGCGTCACGCTCCAGCGGGTCGCGCGTGGGCGTCTGGAGGCGCAGGCCCGGAGCGAGGCTCCCCAAGGGGTCCTCGCGCGCGCCGAGCCGCTGCGTGAGGCGGACATCGACGAGTTGTGCCGGCCGGTGGCCGACGGGGGACCGCCGTTCCTCGTGGCGCTCGACGGCGTCACGGATCCGCAGAACCTCGGCGCGGTCATGCGCACGGCGGCGTCCGCAGGTGCGACTGGGATCGTGCTGCCGCGCCACCGGGCCGTCCACGTCACGCCCACGGTTGCGAAGGCCGCGGCCGGTGCCATCGAGCACCTCCCGATCGCGGTCGTCCCGGGCCTGCCGACGGCGCTCGCCCGGGCGCGTGAGCTGGGCGTGTGGAGCGTCGGCCTCGACGCCCGCGCCGACCGGTCCATCTTCGACGTCGAGGTCGTCACCGACCCCGTCCTGGTCGTCCTCGGCGCCGAGGGGGCGGGCCTCGGCCGCCTCACCCGCCAGCGGTGCGATGTCGTCGCCGCCATCCCGCTGCGGGGTCCACTCGACTCGTTGAACGTGTCGGCCGCCGCCGCGGTCGCCTGCTTCGAAGTCGCGCGCCGCCGGCTCGGCTGACAACCCCGCCGGGGAGGCCGTTCGTCCGCTTCCCGAGCTTTGGGACGCTTCTCAACGGTGTTCGAGC
>DASSOZ010000075.1:0-3218 GCA_035700105.1 Acidimicrobiales bacterium | reverse complement strand
CCGCGCACCGACAGCGTCGGGTTCGTGTACGCCCGCACGTCGTCGATCGTCTCGAGCAGCTGACCGACGCCGCGGTGCGACAGCGTCTCGCACTGCAGCGGGACGAGCACCTCCGACGCGGCGGTGAGGCCGTTGATCGTGAGGACCCCGAGCGTCGGCGGGCAGTCGATGAGGACGACGTCGTAGTCGCCGATCACCGGATCGAGCGCGCGGGCCAGCACGTGCTCGCGTCCCGCCCGCGTCAGCAGGTGGATCTCCGCGCCGGCGAGGTCGATCGACGCCGGCACCAGGTGCAGGTCGCCGACCTTGACGAGCACGTCCTCGACGGCGACGCGCCGCACGAGCACGTCGTGCAGGGACCGCTCGAGCGCGTCGGGGTCGACACCGGTCGAGAACGTCAGGCACGCCTGCGGGTCGAGGTCGACCACCAGCGTGCGCCGCCCGCGCTCGACGAGCGCCGCTCCGAGCGAGTGGACGGTCGTGGTCTTCGCCACGCCGCCCTTCTGATTCGCGACAGCGAACACCCCAGCCACGGCCGGCAACGGTACGGACGGGACTAGTGCAGCTGGTGGATGCTGCACGACGCCGGGTCGCGGTCCGGCCGCCACCGCAGGAAGCGGGCCGGGTGACGCAAGCGCGCCCCGTCGACCTGGCCGTACGCGACCTCGGCGACGAGCTCGATGCGCAGCGGCACCCAGTCGAGCTCGAGGTCGGGCGTCCACCGGCCCGCCGCGCCCCGCAGGCGTCCGAGGGGGCTGCGGCCGATGTCGAACCCGTTCGCCCACGGATGGCCCTCGAGTGGACCGACGTGGTCGGCGAGCTCGCCCAGGAGTTGGGCGCGTCGCGCCGCGGTGAACGACGACGCCACGCCCACGTGACGCAGCCGGCCGTCGTCGTCCCACAACCCCAGCAGCAGCGATCCGACGACCGGGGTCTCGGCGTGGAAGCGAAACCCGGCGACGACGCAGTCGACGGTGCGCTCCGGCTTCACCTTCACCATCGCCCGCTTGCCGGGCTGGTAGGTCAGGTCGACCGGCTTCACGACCACGCCGTCGATGGCAGCGCCGCGGGCGCCGGCGAGCCACTCGCGAGCGACCGCCGGGTCGGTGGTCGACGGCGTGACCGTGACCGGCAGCTGCTCGAGGCGGGTGCGCCGCTCCGCGAACGGGCGGTCGCGAAGGTCGTCGTCGCCGATCACCAGCACGTCGAACGCGACGAACCTGGCCGGCGTCTCCCGACGCAGTTGCTCGACGCGTGAGGCGGCCGGGTGCAGCCGCGCCATCAGCGCCTCGAAGTCGAAGCCGTGGCCGGTCTCGACGAGCAGCTCGCCGTCGACGACGGCGTCGATCGGTCGCAGCCCGTCGACGACCTCGGGGAAGTAGCGCGCAAGCGGCCGCTGGTTACGGCTGCGCAGATCGACGTCGCCGTCGCGACAGAAGGCCAGCGCGCGGAAGCCGTCCCACTTCGGCTCGTACGTCAGCCCGTCGCCCTCCGGCAGCTCGCGCACGAGGCGGGCGAGCATCGGAGCGACGGGCGGCTCCACCTACTCCACAGGGCCGGTGCGCACGACGGCGACGGCCGACAGGCGGTCGTCGGCGCCGGCGTCGACCACCCGTACGTCGACGAGATCGGGTCCGATCGCCCGCGCCGTCGCTCGCGCCGGGCCGACACGCGTCGCCCTCAGGTACCGGACGTCGAGCTCGCGGGCGATCACCGCGCCGCCGGCGAGCGACAGCGTGGCGATCTCGGCGAGCAGTGCGACGACGCCGCCCTGGAGGGTGTCCGCCGGGTTGAGCAGGTCGTCACGCCGCGCCACCTCGGCGACACCCGGCTCGACGACGCGGACGCCGAGGCGGTCGGGCAGCGGCGACTCGAGCGTGCGCGTCCCGCGGTTGCCGGCGAGCGTCTCGAGGTCGATCACGTCCTGCGGGCGGGGCGACGCGACGAAGGTGCCGTGGGCGACGGCGAACGGCGCGTCGTCGCCGGCCGGACACAGCCACGTCTCGGTGAACGTCGTGGTGCGACCGGACTTGAGCACCGCGGCACGCATGTCCACGTCGCCGGCCGGCGGCCGCCCCAGCAGGCGCACGGTGAGGTCGTTCGTCATGCACACGCGCGGCAGCGTCGACTGCGTCGCCAGCGGCCCGGCGAGGATGTCGGCCCACGTCAGCAGGACGCTCGTGAGGACGACGTCGGTCTCCGGCACGCACAGCTCGGGGACGACGATGCCCTTCGCCACGGAGAGGTCGCCGCCCTGGCGGTAGCCGATCTCGGCGATGAACGTGTTGCGCATGGGCGACATGGGCGGCCCAGGGTACCGGCGGGTACGACGCCACCACCTATGCGGGACGTGCGGGTGTCGTCGCTCGACCGGGTGCTGTGGCCCGACGCCGCGTTCACCAAGGCGCACCTCCTCGACTACTACGTGAAGGTCGCGCCCGTCCTGCTGCCGCACCTGCGGGGCCGGCCGCTGACGCTGCACCGCTTCCCCGAGGGGTACGGCGGTCCCCACTTCTTCCAGACACGCACGCCGCCGCATCCGGACTGGGTGCGGACGCAGCGCATGTGGACGTTCACCTCCGGAAAGGAGGTCGACGCGCCGGTCGTCGATGACCTCGACGGGCTGGTGTGGGCGGTCAACCTGTCGACGCTCGAGCTCCACCCGTACCTGTCGTGCGCCGAGCGTCTCGACCGGCCGGACTTCGTCGTGTTCGACCTCGACCCCGGTCCGCCCGCGGGCTTGCTCGACGCGTGCGCGCTCGCGCTGGAGCTGCGGGCACTGCTCGACGGCCTCGGCGTGACGTCGGTGGCGAAGACGTCGGGCGGCAAGGGTGTCCACGTCTACGTGCCGGTCGCCGCCGGCGCGCACACGTACGACGACACGAAGGCGTTCGCGCACGCGATCGCCTCGCTGCTCGCCCGCCGGTCACCCGAGCGCGTCGTCGACCGGATGGCGACCGCGTTGCGCGCCGGCAAGGTGTTCGTCGACTGGAGCCAGAACGACCCCGGCAAGTCGACCGTCGTCGCCTACTCGACGCGCGCGGTCGTCCCCGTGCCCACCGTGTCGACGCCGGTCACGTGGGACGAGGTGCGCGACGCGGTCGATGCCGGCTCTCCGGACGGGCTGTGGTTCGGCCCCGACGGCGTGCTCGACCGCGTGGGCGATCGCGGCGACCTGTTCGCGGACGCGCTCGCCGGCGACCAGACCCTGCCGGGGC
>DASSOZ010000074.1:0-7618 GCA_035700105.1 Acidimicrobiales bacterium | reverse complement strand
GCGGCCGGCATCGCCGGGACGGGCACGCCCGAGCAGGTCTTCGAGTGGGTGCCGCAGTGCTTCGGCTCGGGCGGCGACGGCGGCAAGATCCAGCTCGGCGCGTTCTGCGTGTCCGAGCCCGACGCCGGGTCCGACGTCTCGTCGCTGAAGACGCGCGCGGTGTACGACGAGGCCAAGGACGAGTGGGTGCTCAACGGCACCAAGGCGTGGATCACCAACGGCGGCATCGCCGACGTCCACGTGGTCGTGGCGACGGTCGATCCGTCGCTCAAGGGACGGGGTCAGGCGTCGTTCGTCGTTCCGCCGGGCACGCCCGGGCTGTCGCAGGGGCAGAAGTACAAGAAGCACGGCATCCGGGCGTCGCACACGGCCGAAGTCGTCCTCGACGACGTGCGAGTGCCGGGGTCGTGCCTGCTCGGCGGCAAGGCGAAGCTCGACGAGAAGCTCGCCCGGGCCCGTGAGCAGCAGAAGACCGGCGCGAAGCAGCCGGCGATGGCGACGTTCGAGGCGACCCGCCCGGCCGTCGCCTCGATGGCCGTCGGCATCGCCCGCGCCGCCTACGAGTACGCGCTCGAGTACGCCAAGGAGCGGCGGGCGTTCGGCAAGGCCATCATCGAGAACCAGGCGATCGCCTTCATGCTCGCCGACATGGCGACCGAGATCGACGCCACCCGGTTGCTGGTGCGCCGCGCCGCCTGGCTCGCCCGCAACGGCGGCTACACCAACGCCGAGGGCTCGATGTCCAAGCTCAAGGCCGGCCGCGTCGCGGTCTGGGCGACCGAGCGGGCCATCCAGATCCTCGGCGGCTACGGCTACACGCGGGAGTACCCCGTCGAGCGCTGGCACCGCGACGCCAAGATCTACGACATCTTCGAGGGCACCGAGCAGATCCAGCAGCTGGTGATCGCTCGGGCGATCTCGGGATTGCGGATCGAGTAGCGGGGCGCCCGGAGCCGGGCCACGCACCATCCTCCAACAGACTCGCGTTTTCGGTGCTCCGAGAGGCCGGAAAACGCGAGTGTGTTGGAGGATGGCGTCAGGGGCGGCCGCCGCCGGCGACCCGCAGCACGCCGCGCATGCCGGGGTGGATCGTGCACGTGAACGCCGTGTCGGTCGTGCCGACGACGGCGGTGAGGAACGCCGCCTGACCGCGGTCGACGGCGACGTGCGCGCCCGAGCCGTCGCCGAGGGTGAGGTTGTGCGGGTGGTGGCCGGCGTTGCGCACGACGAGGCGCACGGTGGACCCCGGCGCGGCCACGACGCACGCGGGGTCGAAGTGGTCGTCGCGCGCGGTGATCGTGGCCGAGCCGGGCGACCCGACGCCGACGCACGTCGTCGCCGCCGCAGTCGTCGCGTCGCCGACCCCACCGCCGCCGCCGCCCGAACATCCGGCGGTGGCGACGAGCGCCAACCCGCACCACACGACCGTTGACAGGGCGGCGCTCCAGCGTCTAATACTAGCGAAGGCTAGTTCTACAGACAGGGGCGGGCAACCATGTTCTTGGCGGGCACGCCGGCGGTCGAGCTCCAGGCGGTCGTGGCCACCATCGACGGCTTCCCCGTGCTCGCCGGCGTCGACGTGCGGATCGAACCCGGCGAGGTCGTCCTCGTGAGCGGTCCGAACGGCGCCGGCAAGACGAGCCTGCTCCGGGTCCTCGCCGGGTCGCTGCCCGTCGCCGCCGGCAGCGCGCGCGTGCTCGGACACGACCTGCGGGCGGACCGGCACGGCCACCGCAGCCGCGTCGCGTTCGTCTCGCAGCAGACGTGCTGCTACGACGACCTGTCGGTCCGCCGCAACCTGCGACTGCACGCCGCGGCCGCGAACGCCCCGGCGCAGGCCGTCGCCGCCGCGATGCGGACGCTCCGGCTGGACGACGTCGCCGAGGTCGCGCACGGGCGGCTCTCGACCGGGTACCGGCGACGGTGCGCGCTCGCCGTCGGCATGACCCGTCACGCCGACCTGCTGCTGCTCGACGAGCCGCACGCCGGGCTCGATCCCGAGGCGCGCATGCTGGTCGACGACGTCGTCGGCGAGGCGCGCGATCGCGGCGCGACGGTCGTCCTCGTGTCGCACGAGCTCGACCATGCGCGCCCGCTCGTCGACCGCGAGGTCGTCGTCGCGGGTGGGTGCGTCACCGCCCGCATCTAAAAATAATAGTTCTTGACTTTAGAGTGCGCGGGTGGTCGGATCACCACGTGCTCGCACAGGCGCTGGTGATCGCCGGCAAGGACCTCGAGATCGAGTGGCGATCACGGGCGACCGCCGTGCGCGTCGTCCCGTTCGCCGGTGTGCTCGTCCTGCTGTTCGCGATCGCGCTCGACCCCGACCGCGGCGTGCTCCCCCGCGTCGCACCCGGGTTGTTCTGGCTGGCGGTCGTCCTCGCCGGGCTGCTCGCCATCGGCCGCGCCGTCGCGGTCGAGCGCGACAACGACGCCGGCGCCGGACTGGTCGCGTCGGGACTCGACCCGGCGGCGATGTTCCTCGGCAAGGCGGCGGCGATCGCGGTCGAGCTGCTCGCGCTCGAGGCGCTCGTCGCCGCGGCGATGGCTGCGCTCTACGACGTCGGCGTCGCCGCCACGGACGCGTGGCTGCTCGTCGCGACGAGCGCGCTGGCAACGGCCGGCATCGCCGCCGCCGGCACGCTCTACGGCGCCGTCGCCGGTGGCGACCGCAGCCACGACAGCCTGCTCGCCGTCCTGCTGCTGCCCGTGCTGCTGCCGGTGGTGCTCGCTGGCACCCGCCTCTTCGAAGCGGCGACGCAGGGCGACGCAGCCGGAGGCGACATCGCCTGGCTGGGACTGCTCGCCGTGTTCGCCGCGCTCTACGGCGGCGTCGGCGCGCTCGCGTTCGGACCGCTCCTCGAGGAGGGCTGATCACTGATGACCACGACGCTCCGGCGAACGCTCACGTCCGTCACCGTCGCCGCGCTCGCCGCGCTCACGATCCTCGCCCTCGGCGTCGCGCCACCCGACCGCGTCCAGGGCGACGCCCAGCGCCTCATGTACCTCCACGTCCCCGCGGCGTGGATCGCGTACGTCGCCTACGGCGTGACGTCGCTGGCGTCGGTGCTCTACCTCGTGCCCCGCACGCGCCACCTGCGTTGGGACCGCGTCGCCGCTGCGTCCGCCGAGCTCGGCGTGCTGTTCACGGCGATGACGATCGCGCTGGGGTCGCTGTGGGGCCGCCCGGTGTGGGGCGTGTGGTGGGCGTGGGACGCGCGCCTCGTCACGACGGCGGTGCTGCTGTTCCTCTACGCCGGGTACCTCGCGCTGCGGCGTGTACCCGCCGGCGCCGACGCACGTGCCAAGCGGTCGGCGATCGCCGCCCTCGTCGCCTTCGTCGACGTCCCCGTCGTGCATCTCTCCGTGGTGTGGTGGCGGACGCTGCACCAGCAGCCGACGGTGCTCAACCCCGAGCTGAACCCGCAGATCCACGGTGTCATGGCGGTGACGCTCCTCGTCGGGGTCGTCGCCTTCACGTTGCTGTACGCGTCGCTGCTGTGGTCACGCTGCCGGCTCGCCGCCGTCGAGGCGGACGCCGCACACGACACGCTCGCCGTCGCCGTCGCGCGACGACGCGCTGCCGCCGGTCTGCCGCCGCTCGCCGAGGCGGGTGCGCGATGACCGACGCGTCGTTCGTGCTCGCCGGCTGGATCGGGAGCGCGACCGCGATCGCGCTGTACGCCGTCCAGCTGCGCATCCGGGCGCGCCGCAACGCGACGGAGCGACGGCGATGAGAGGTCTGCGCCGCGCCCGCACGCTCGTGCCGGTGCTCGTGTGCGTGGTCGCGATCGGCGCGCTCCTCGTCGGCGGGCTCAGCCGCAACGTCGTCTACTTCCGCACGGTCTCCGAGGCCGTCAGCTCGCGGCCGTCCGATGGAAGCGGTCGTCTGCGCGTCGCCGGCGCGGTCGTCCCCGGCAGCGTCGTGTCGAGCGGCGGCGAGACGTCGTTCGAGCTCACCGACGGCGCCGCGACCGTCCGTGTCCACCACCACGGTGACCCGCCCGAGCTGTTCGAGGACGGCGCGCCGGTCGTGAGCGAGGGCCACTGGCTGGGCAGTGAGTTCGACTCGGACCGCCTCATGATCAAGCACGGCTCGGAGTACGAGCCGCCGGCCGTCACCCAGGGAGCGGCGAAGTGAAGTCCCAGCTCGGGTCGCTGGCGGTCGCCGCCGGGTTCGCCGCGTCGGTCGTCGGCATCGCCGTCCTCGGGGTCGGCCTGCGCCGGCGCGACACGCGCCTGCTGCGGCTCGGCGGACGCTTCGTGCCGATCGTGCTCGTCGCCGCGCTCGCCGCCGCCGGCGTCATGGAGTGGGCCCTCGTCACCCACGACTTCTCGCTGCGCTACGTCGCCGAGAACGGGTCGCGCACGACGCCCCTGCTCTACACGGTCGCGGGGCTGTGGGCAGCCCTCGAGGGATCGATCCTGCTGTGGGGCCTCATCCTGTCGGTGCATCTCACCCTGTTGTGGGCGAAGCACCGCCGCCGCATCGACGACCCGCTCGTCGGATGGGCGATGCTCGTCGGCCTCGCCGTCGCGGTTTTCTTCTTCGGGCTCATGCTCGGCCCGGCGAACCCGTTCCACTCGTTGCACGGCGCCGTCCCGGCCGACGGCCGCGGTCCCAACCCGCTGCTGCAGAACCACCCGCTCATGGCGGTGCACCCCCCGATGCTGTACCTCGGCTACGTCGGGTTCACCGTGCCCTTCGCGTTCGCGATCGCCGCGCTCGTCACCGGGCGCGTCGGCGAGGGCTGGCTGGCGGAGACCCGGCGGACGACGCTGCTGGCGTGGGGCTTCCTCACGGCCGGGATCGTGCTCGGCGCGTGGTGGAGCTACGAGGTGCTCGGTTGGGGCGGGTACTTCGCGTGGGACCCCGTCGAGAACGCGTCGCTGCTGCCATGGCTGACGGCGACCGCGTTCCTGCACTCGCTGATGGTGCAGGAGCGACGCGGGATGCTGCGGGTCTGGAACCTGTCGCTGCTCGTGGCGACGTTCAGCCTCACCATCCTCGGCACGTTCCTGACGCGCTCCGGCGTCGTCGCGTCCGTGCACGCGTTCACCCGCTCGTCGATCGGCCCCGCGCTCCTCGGGTTCCTCGCCGTCGTGTCGGTCGTCGGTGTGGGCCTGATCGCGTGGCGGGCCGACCGGCTGGCGTCGCCGTCGCAGATCAGCTCGCCCGTCTCGCGCGACGCCGCGTTCCTCGCCAACAACGTCGTGTTCGGCGGCCTCGCCTTCGTCGTGCTGCTCGGCACGACGTTCCCGCTGCTCGCCGAGGCGATCACCGGCGACCAGCTGTCCGTCGGGGAGCCGTACTTCGAGCGGATGAGCGCGCCGCTCGGCATCGCGCTGCTGTTCCTCATGGCGGTCGCGCCGAACCTGCCGTGGCGCGCCGCCGGTCGCGACGTGCTCCGCCGCCGACTGGCGCGACCGGCGTGGTTCGCCGCCGGGACGATGCTCGTCCTCGCGCTGGCGGGGGCCACCGGCGTCGCACAACTCGCCGCGTTCGGCCTCGCCGCGTTCGCGCTCGCCGCCGTCGTCACCCAGATCACGACCGCCGTACGGGCGCGCCGTCACGCATCCGTGCCTCGTATGGGTGTCGTCCGCGCCGCCGTCCGCACGTTCACCGGCAACCGCCGGCTCTACGGCGGGCTCGTCGTCCACGTGGGCGTCGTGCTCGTCGCCGTCGCGCTCGCCGCCTCGCAGGGGTACTCGACGAAGCGCGAGGTCAGCCTGGCGCGCGGCGAGAGCGCGACGGTGCGCGGCTATCGCGTCACGTACCTCGGTACGACGGCGCGCCGCACGCCGCAGAAGACGCGCATCGCCGCGACGATCGACGTGCACCGCGGCGGCGCCCGCGTCGCGACGCTGCGACCCGCGCTGTCGATCTTCCCCGGCGCCACGTCGGCCATCGGGACACCGTCGGTGCACACCAGCCCCGTGCGCGACGTCTACCTGACGCTCGTGTCCTCGCCGAACGAGGCGGGCCGCATCACCGTGGGCGTGTTCGTCAACCCGATGGTGATGTGGCTGTGGCTCGGCGGTGCCGTCATGGTCGGCGGGGCCGTGTTCGCGGCGTGGCCCGACCGGCGCCGCGCCAGGACCCGCGGTCCGGCGGCGGTGGGTACCCCGCCCGCGCCCGCCGCGCCGGACCGCGTCCTCGAAGGCGCGCCCGCATGAGCCCACGCCGGCTCGCCGCGCTCGGTGTCGTCGCCGTCGTGCTCGCCGGGGCCGCGCTGGCGGCGACGCGGCTCGACGCGACGGCCGACTACCGGGCGACGCCGCTGCTCGGGCGCCTCGCGCCCGACGCGCACGTCACGACGCTCGACGGGCGCAGCGTCGCCGTGCGCGACCTCGCCGGGCGGTCGGTCATCGTGAACTTCTGGAACACGTGGTGCACGCCGTGCCGCCGCGAGGTCCCCGCGCTCGAGACGTTCTGGTCGCGCCACCACGACGACGAGGACATCGTGTTCGTCGGCGTCGTGCGCGACGACACGGAAGGCGCCGTCCAGAAGTGGGTCGACGAGCGCCGGTGGGACTGGACGATCGCCATGGACCCCGGCGACCGCACCGCGCTGGCGTTCGGGACGACGGGCCAGCCCGAGACGTTCGCCATCGCACCCGACGGGCTCGTCGTCGGCCGGCGCGTCGGCGAGGCGTCGGTCGACGACCTCGAGCATCTCCTCACCCTGGCGCGTGGGCAGTGATCGCGCGCCTGCGTCTCGTCGCCCTTGCCGCACTCGTCGTGCTCGCGCTGGTGGTCGCCGGGCGCGGCGGCAGCGGCCCGACGACGGACGCGGCGCGGGCCGCGCACCTGAGCGAGCAGCTGCGGTGCCCGGTGTGCGAGGGCCTCTCGGTCGCGGACAGCCCGTCGTCGACGGCGCGGGCGATGGCCGCCGACATCCGCCGCCGCGTCGAGGCCGGCGAATCCGACGACGCCATCCGGCGCGCCTACATCGCGCAGTACGGCTCGTGGATCCTGCTCGAGCCGCCGGGCGCGGGGTTCGGCCTCGTCGCGTGGGCCCTACCGATCGGCTGCGCCGTCGCCGCGCTCGGCGGCGTCGCGCTCGTGCTGCGCCGGCGTGCCCTCCTCGTCCGGGCGATGGACGTGCCGTGACCACGACCGCGGCGCGCTGGGACCCGGACCGCCTCGCCGCGCTCGAGTACGAGCGCGCCGTGCTGGCGCGCGAGCTGCGTGAAGTCGACGACCAGCGCGCACGCGACGAGATCGACGCCGACCAGCACGCGGCGCTCGTGTTCGACCTGCGCACGCGCGCCGCGGCCATCGAGCGCGACATCGCGAAGGGGCGCGACCGGAGTCCGGCGCGCCACCGTCGATCGCGCCGGGGCCTCCTCGCGATCGTGATCGGGCTCGCCGGTGCGGCCGCGCTACTCGCCTGGATGCTCGCCGGCCAGATCGCGCCGCGGACGGGCTCTACCGCGGCGCCCGCCGCCGCGGAGCGCTCGATCGACGCGCGGGCGCAGCGGCTAGGGGCCGTCGTCGACCGCCGGCCCGACGACGCGCCGGCGCGTCTCGCCTACGCCCGCATCCTGCTCGAGCAGCGCGACCTCCGGGGCGCGCTCGTCCAGTACGACGCCGCCGCGCGCATCGAGCCTGCCA